>CAYNKN010000019.1:0-2752 GCA_964397805.1 uncultured Chryseolinea sp.
GCTATTGTATATGCGGATGAAGAGGCAGACTACATAACAGGCGGCTCAGATACAGTTGTTGGATTAAAGTCTACTTGGCGCGTTGGTGAGCAAACAGGAAATGGAACTGTGCAGATCGTATTGAGACATCAGCCAGGAACAAAAACGGGTGTGTGTCCTGGTCCAGGCAGCTCAGATATAGAAGTTACGTTTAATGTTGCTATTGTTGAATAGTATGTATAAAGAAAGCCCCGGAATAGGGGCTTTCTTATGCTTCTTTTTTGATTAAAAACTGCTCTAAATCTTTCAGCTTTAATATGCCTTCATAATAGGCTTTGCCAAAGATTACCGCAAAAATACCCATATCGTTCAGGCGTTTAATATCATCTACACCGCGCACACCGCCACTGGCTAAAACACAAATTTCTGGGAAAGCTTTGATAATGTCTGCGTAAAAATCAAAGGCAGGTCCTTCTAAAACACCATCGCGCGAAACATCTGTTGACTTAACATACTTTAATCCGCGTGTGTAAAAATATTCAAGGTGTTCAAACAACGTGAGCTGAGATTTACGTTGCCATCCTCTAAACAAAAGTTCTTTCGTGTCTTTATTTAATACATCGGCTCCCAGTGTCATTTTTTCGCGACCATACGATACAATCCATGAGGCAAAGAGTTCGGGATCAGTAACGGCAACGCTAGCTGCAGTAATATAGTCTGCACCAAATTCATACGCTTTACTAATATCGCCATCGGTGCAAATGCCTCCCGTGAAATCAATCTTTAAATCAGTATGTCCAGAGATCGCTTCTAAAACATGCCAGTTTACGGGTTTACCTTTTTCGGCACCATCTAAATCAACTAAGTGCACAACCTCAATGCCATGATCTTCGAAACGTCTGGCTAAGTCTAACGGATTTTCATCATAAGCCTTTTCGCTGGTAGGGTCGCCTTTGCGCATCTTTACCACCTTACCATTTCGAATCGCAATTGAAGGGATTACCTGAATCATTGAATATTATAGTATTAAGTGTACGTTAAGCGAAGTTACAATGCAAAGTGTAAAAACCGCTTTAAAATGGAACGCAAAATCGGAAATTATTTAATAACATAACTACTTCCTCGTGCCATACAACCCTGAGAGGCCATGTTCAATGGATTTGGCGGTACCATGCCGGGTTCAAGTTTACTGGTTAGTATTTTGCTTTAAGCCTTTTCGCAGAAATGCCCACGAGAAAGGCTTCTCACTTAGGGGGATGATTATTCAAGGCATTCCATATGGCCGCTAAAAACAAATTATAGACATCTGAAATCGCCATATAAATGCTTTATACCCAATGGTATGTTAATTCAGGCGATTCCATGTGACCTTAAAGACAAATAAATATTAACACATGAAATAGCCATGCAGCGCCTGCACCCACAGGAAGGATAATAAGCCTGGCGTATTCCATGTGGCCTTCAAAATAAAATTATTAACACATGAAATGACTATTTTTAAAGGATTAAAAACCAATTTACTATGAGCCAGAATTGCCCATTGCCAACGGTGTTGAAAAGAATTACCCATACTATTTTTCTTTTGCTTACGGCAGTATCTGCTGCATGGTCGCAAGCTCAGGTTAGAAGGCTTCCAAGCATAATCAATCACCCAACATTAAATTTACAAGCTCCATACATTAGCCACGATGGTAATGCAATCTTGTTTCTGGCTGATAACGGAGAAGATGGAGCCCTTACCTTAAACTACACATCGCGCGAAAACGATTGGTCAGAGCCTGTGGTAATGCCCAAAACCATTAACCATCGCCTTACTTTTTTAAGGGGTTATGCCTTAAGTGCCGATGGTAAGCAAATTTACTTTTCATCGATAAAGACACCGGTTGTAGGAGGCTACGATATTTTTGTGAGTGAGCTAAAAGGAAGTACATGGAGCGAACCACAAAACCTAACATTGCCGGTTAACTCCAAAGCAAACGAAGCGTGCCCGTCAATATCAGTAGATGGTACCGTGTTATATTTTATGCGTTGCGATAAAATGGATCAGCAAAAAGCTGATGGGTGTAAACTGTTTCGAACCAAAAAAATGCCCAACGGAAGATGGGAAGAACCCACTGAACTGCCGGCAAACATCAACACCGGAAACTCACAAGCACCGCGTATTTTGGCCGATGGCGAAACACTGTTGTTTTCATCTAATAAATTATCGCCTTCTAAAGGTGGTATGGATATCTACATGACAAAGCTTGTCAATGGACAATGGTCGGATCCAGTTCCTGTTGATTTTATGAACACGGAAAAGGATGATCAATTTGTTAGTGCAGCTGCGTTGGGCAGGTACATGCTAAAAGAGAGTCTGGGTGCCCGCAAGAACATGGAGCTAACAGAATTTTTAATACCGGAGCATTTGCGACCAAAAGGTATGATGAAGTTAGAGGGACGAATAACGGATGCCGATAAATCACCGATAAGTGCATACATCGCTATTATAGACTTAAACACCAATAAGCGGTATTACAGCGGAAGACCTAATGCTGATGGAACATATATGTTATACTTGAGAGAAGGAACACAGTATGAAATATCGGTTGATCCGGAACAAAGTAATATTAGTTTTTTTGCCCGCACAGTTGATTTAACCTCGGACAGAATACCGCAGCGAGAACGCGTTGATGTAGTACTAAAAAAACCTGAAGTAGGCGATGAGATTCCGTTAGACTTGGTAACCTTTAAACCTTACTCTAGCATTCTGGATCCGTTATCAGAAAATGAT
>CAYNKN010000019.1:2762-18070 GCA_964397805.1 uncultured Chryseolinea sp.
AAATGATTTAAAGCGACTCGCCCGATTAGTTAAGGCCAATCCAGATTTTACTTTTGAAATTCAGGTATTGTTAAGTGGATATCGAGAAGATGGAGAAAAAACAGATGAAGATTTAACCGAACTGACTATAGACTCACTCAGTTTTCAGGTGGATGATATTGATAGCCTAGGGCAATTGTACAAAAGAGATTCTGTAGTGATGAAAAAAATCTATCATAACGATCGCACCACAGAACAGAGTCGTGCACTTATTACTTACTTAGTAAGTCAGGGCTTGCCCGCTAGTAGATTTACATATTTTGTTAACGCCATAGAGGCCACCTTACCTCAACATAAAAAGTTAACAATTAAAGCTGTCGCCAGAGCTAAATAATCAAAATCGCTGTCTTTGCTTACTTGAATTAAGTGCATAAGGTATTATAGATGATTAATAGGAAAAGGGTATTGCTACTAACGTTTTATCCCAGATAAGTACCATCTCTGCTTCTTCGCCTACCTTCTCGAATGAAATGGTGAACTGCTCAAATATGCGTTCCTGATGAACCGCACGTACCGCTACTGTTAATACATCGCGTTCGGGTTTACGGTTGGCTTCTCCATTTGCATTAATTCCCCACTGGCCGTATTCCGAATTGAAAATAATCGTCCAGCTTTCAGCTTGCGGAATTGTCCAAAGCGTATACTTACCCTTTTTTAAGGTTTTGCCTTCAATAACAATGTCTTGATTGGTTTCAAAAATAGTAGCCTCGTTTGCTCCAGTTCGCCATACCTTATCAAAAGGTACAAGGCCACCAAAAATAGCGCGATCCTTTTTAAATGGACGATTGTAAAAAACTGAAATCTTTAGGTTCTTATCTGTAAAGTTAACAGACTCTTCCGGGCTAAATGATTTTTCGTGTTTGTTGACAAAAAATTTTGTCATAACGCCAAAGCCAATAAGCAGAGCTACAGCTACACCTGTTATAAGTAAAAATCTTTTCATTCAGCGATTAGGTTTGATTCACGTTGGATTTAATAAATTTTAAAGCTGCCTTTCGGTTCATAATAGGAGTAATCAAAAAAGAATACACGCATTTTTGAACTGCTAGTTAGTAATACATCAAGAAAATTTATGCTCTTTTTATACGTAAATTCATCCGAATGAACCTATTTTTACGCACTTAACCTTGAATAATTATGGATATCGCATCTTGGTGGCCTTTTTATGTAGTAATCGCGTTGTTTCTACTCGCTATTGTATCGCCTTGGATTTTCCCTAACAAAAAGGTGAGCAAGAACAAACATGATAACAAGTTTTAGCAGGACCACCCACGTTTGAAAATCTGTATTTTCTGCGGATCATCAGCTGGCAACAACAGTGTATTTGCTCACGCTGCTAAAGAACTGGGCAAAATCATTGTTCAACAAGGGCACTCACTGGTATATGGTGGAGGGAATGTAGGCCTTATGGGCATCTTAGCCGATACGGTTATGGAGCATAAGGGTGAAGTTATTGGAGTTATACCCCAATTTTTAGTTGAGCGAGAAGTGGGGCATCAACACATAACACGCTTAGAGATAGTTAAAAGCATGCATGAGCGAAAGCAACGCATGGCCGATCTTTCAGATGCCTTCATGGCAATACCCGGTGGTTTAGGAACTCTGGAAGAGTTAGCCGAAATACTTACATGGAAACAACTCCATTTGTTAGATCAACCAGTAGCATTACTCAATACCAATAATTTTTTTGATCCACTAGTTGCACAACTCGATGCTATGGTAAAGGCTGGTTTTTTAAAAGCAGAAAACCTTTCATCCTTACTTATCGCCACTTCTCCAGAAAAAATTATCTCCTTGCTAAGTAGCCAGCAACGCGTATAGAAAAGAGGAAAATTTTTAACTTATATTAGGCTTTGTGGGTTACATCACTATGGCCAAAACTAAACTGCTTTTTGTTGTGTCGCTTTTTTGTGCTGCATCTGCATGCGCACAAAATTTAGGCTTTGCTTTAGCAGGAGGCAAGAAGAGTGTGCAGATACCTATTGAAGTGCATAATAACTTAATGGTATTACCGGTTGTGTTGAATGATGCATTACCCTTAAAATTTATTCTCGATACAGGTGTTCGAACAACCATACTCACACAAAAAACCTTTTCCGATATCCTCGATCTACCCTATTCTCGAAAGTATACCATATCAGGGCCAGGCGGACAAAAGTTGGTAGATGCGTATGTAACCAATAATGTTTCGCTCCAACTCCCGGGCATCCGTGGTCGTGGTCATGCGATGTTAGTATTAGATCAAGACTATTTGGAATTAAGAAATTACTTGGGTACGGATGTACATGGCATTTTAGGATATGAGCTTTTTAGTCGGTTTATTATTGAAGTAGACTATGAGCAAAAAAATGTTGACCATTATGCTGCCGGAAAAATTTAAAAAGAAGCGAAAGTTTCAGACTATACCAATGCAGATTGAAGACACTAAGCCATATGTATCTGCGAATATTGTCTTTGAGAATGGAACAACATTAAGTGCTAAGATGCTCATGGATTCTGGTGCTAGTCACGGATTGTTACTAGAGCCTACATCAGACTCGAGTATTGTTGTTCCTGAACATACGGTTAGTAGTATTATTGGAAGAGGTTTAGGTGGAGAAATAACAGGCAAAGTCGGACGCATAAAATCAATCGACATTGGTAGTTTTAAATTGAACAATGCCATTGCTAATTTTCCAGACTTAAATAGTTATACCGATAGCCTAAAGGTTGGAAGTGTATTTCGAAACGGTGCCATTGGGGGAGAGGTGCTAAGCCGCTTTAAGGTAATTTATAACTTTCCTAAAGAAGAAGTTTATTTAAAGAAGAACTCAGCTTTTAAGAAGGGATTTTATTACAATTTAAGTGGTCTTACACTAAAGGCGAAAGGAGCGAAACTTAATATTATCGAAATCACTGAAGTAAGAGAACAGTCGACAGCAGAAGTAGCAGGAATATTAGCAGGCGATATAATTGTAGCCATCAATGGTACAAAGGTTTCAGATCTCGATTTAAATTTGGTTAGTGGTATGCTTAGCACCAAACCTGGCAAGCGAGTAGTTCTTGAAATCAGCCGATTAGGTGAGCGAATGAAAAAACAGTTTCGGCTAGAAGACCAGCTTTAATACGCTTACTTTACAATTCGCAGCAATTGTTTTTTCCGCTTTTGATAGGCGCTGTAGAGATAGAGCTGAGTTCGCCTAAAGCGAAGTGAGTTTTTTAACGTATTATAAAGTGCCTCCGAAGAAAGGTTTTGTTTTAATAAGTAATCTAAAATAGAAGACGCGCCAAGAGACTCATGATAATTGGAATTCTTTAATACCGTAATGGGAATATTTTTGGTGCGTTTGTTTTGCGATAAACTGTTTACGGTTTCCAGTAATTCGATTTTGCCAATGTTATCATCAATCAAAATAAAATTGGGCCGAAAGCGAATAAGCCTTTCTAAAATACTTTTTACATCGAACGCAATTTCTGTAATAATACGCTCGTGCCGCACGGCATTAAGTTTCTCCAGAATACTTCCCAACTCAATGGGGTTGTTTCCTACCAGCAGTACATGCAATGTTCCTGCTTTTTGTAGATTTTGATTAGGTGTTTCCATAAAACCAACTGCGATTTAAACACTATATTAACGCAAAAGGTTATTTAGCAAGATCTGTTCCGCAATGGTTTTATTTTCTATTTCTTATTTATTTCGGTTTAAGTGGTTATGAAAAAGGTGGTAATAGTTGGAGGTGGATTAGCCGGACTATTAAGTGCCATTCAGCTTAATAGAGCAGGTATACCTTGTCGGGTGATTGAAAAAAAGGCATATCCATTTCATCGGGTTTGCGGAGAATATATCTCAAACGAAACACGTCCTTTTTTAAAAAGGCTCGGACTTTTCCCAGAATCATTCCAGCCTCCGGAAATCACGCGCTTTATGCTATCATCAGTTCGTGGCAAAAGTGCCACACTGCCATTGGATATGGGAGGCTTTGGGATAAGCCGATTTGTGTTTGACCATTACCTTTACCAAGTAGCAAAAAGTGAAGGGGTTGATTTTTTTGAAAACGAAGAGGTGAACAGTATCACCTTTTTAGACGGGAAATTTCAGCTTGTTACATCGCAACAATCTATGGAGGCCGATTTAGTTATTGGAGCTTTCGGAAAGCGCTCGAAGGTCGATCATACTCTGAAGCGTGCTTTCATTAAGAAGCGCTCGCCTTATATGGGTGTAAAGTATCATCTCAAAATTAATCACCCTAACGATTTAATTGCGCTTCACAATTTTAGAGGTGGGTATTGTGGTATGAGCAACATTGAAGAAGGGAAAACTACACTGTGTTACTTGGTACATAGGGATACGCTTAGAACGTATAAAAACATCCAACAGATGGAGCATCATGTGCTTTGTGAAAATCCTTTTTTGAGGAAAATTTTTACGGAAGCCGATTTCCTTTTCGAAAAACCAGAAACCATTAATGAGATTTCTTTCGAAACAAAACACCCTGTTGAAGATCATATTTTTATGACTGGCGATGCCGCAGGTATGATCGCTCCATTGTGTGGTAACGGCATGGCTATGGGCATTTTTAGTGCAAAAATTTTATGCGAACTTATTATTCCATTTTGCAAAACTGAAGGACAATCGCGCGATATAGTAGAGGCGGCTTACACGAGTCGTTGGAATGAAGCGTTCAAGCAACGACTTTGGCAAGGTCGCCAAATCCAACGCTTGTTTGGAAACCAGTTAGCCTCACAGTTGGCGGTTAACTTGGCATTGTATAGTAAGCCAATTACCAATGCCATTATGAGAAACACACATGGTGAACCTTTTTGATTTGTAACCTTCACGCTAAATCTCCATCGGTAGAAAAGTGCAGTATTTCTCTGAAGCAATACTTATATTCGACTTCACAACAACCAAAACACCATGAACCAAGAAACTACCAGACGATCTTTTTTGCGATCATTAGGGCTCATCACCGTAGGAGCCTCTGTAGCACCCACATGGCTTAGTGCCTGCGCAGGGAAAAAATCAGAAACTACAGAAACCACAGTAGCGGCACCTGCCGAACTGTTCTTTAAAATTTCGCTAGCCGAATGGTCGCTTAACAAAGCCATTTTTGGAGGAAGTATGACAAACCTAGATTTTCCTGCCAAAGCCAAAAACGATTTTGGAATTTCGGCTGTCGAGTATGTCAACCAGTTTTTTAAAGACAAAGCAACCGATCAATCTTATTTAACCGAATTAAAAACGCGTTGCCAAGATTTGGATGTAACCAGCGTATTGATTATGTGTGATGGCGAAGGATTTTTAGGCGATTTGGATGTGAAGAAAAGAAATGAAGCAGTAGATAATCACAAAAAGTGGGTAGAGGCAGCCCAGCTTTTAGGATGCCACTCCATTCGTGTTAACGCATTTGGTCGTGGTACGCGCGAAGAGGTTGCAGAAGCAGCAACGGATGGTCTACGCTCACTTTCTATGTTTGCGAAAGACTTTGATATAAATGTGATAGTAGAGAACCACGGTAGCTATTCTTCTGATGGGCAATGGCTAGCCAATGTTATTACCGGAACGGGTATGGCTAACTGCGGCACATTACCCGATTTTGGTAATTTTTGTGTAGAGCGTGAAGAGGGTGCAGAGTGGGGAACACCTTGCGTTAAATGGTATGATCGCTACCAAGGAACAGAAGAAATGATGCCTTTTGCCAAAGGAGTAAGTGCTAAAGCAAACGACTTTGATGATAATGGAAATTGCGTTGAAACGGATTATGCAAAGATACTTCCGATTGTAAAAGCTGCGGGGTATACGGGTTATATTGGTATTGAATACGAGGGTAGTGTGTTATCAGAAGATGAAGGTATTCTTGCAACTAAAGCGCTGCTAGAACGAGTAGGAGCAAGTATGGCGTAAGTGCTACTTAGTATAAAAAGAATCATCACGTTTTTGTGTTGGTTCTTTTTTTACGAATACTGAAACGTACCCATATCACTTTTTATAGTTACTTGTTTTTGTTCAGCAGCTTCAACACGACCAATTATTTGTGCATCGATATTAAATGATTTGGAAATCGAGATAATTTCTGCGGCATGTTGTTCGTCTACATACAATTCAAAGCGATGCCCCATGTTAAACACTTTATACATTTCTTTCCACGCTGTACCGCTTTGATCTTGAATAACACTAAACAAGGGAGGGATGGCAAATAAATTATCTTTTACAATGTGCAGGTTGTCAATAAAATGAAGCACTTTGGTTTGGGCACCTCCACTGCAATGAATCATTCCATGAATTTCACCGCGCATCTGATTAAGGATTGCCATAACAACAGGTGCATAAGTGCGCGTAGGCGATAGTACTAATTGACCAACGTTAATGGGGACACCATCTATTTTATCCGTTAATTTATAATTACCACTATACACTAAATCTGCCGGGATGCCCGAGTCATACGTCTCTTTATATTTCTCGGCATAGAAGTTACTAAACACATCATGCCGCGCAGAAGTCAGGCCATTACTTCCCATGCCACCATTATAAGTTTCTTCATAAATAGCCTGGCCAGAGGAGGCTAAACCAACGATTACATTTCCTGCTTTTATACGGTTGTTATCAATAACCTCCGTGCGCTTCATCCTGCATACTACTGTGCTATCTACAACAATGGTTCTAACGAGGTCACCTAAATCGGCCGTTTCGCCACCCGTGCTGGTAATGTTCATACCGTAGTGCCGCAGCATAGCCAATACTTCTTCTGTACCATTTATAATCGCTGAGATTACTTCACCGGGAATCAGGTTTTTATTGCGCCCAATGGTTGATGATAACAAAATATTACCTGTTGCCCCCACGCATAACAGGTCATCGATATTCATGATGATAGCATCTTGGGCAATGCCTTTCCATACAGATAAGTCACCGGTTTCTTTCCAGTACAAATAGGCGAGCGATGATTTCGTGCCCGCACCATCGGCATGCATCACCGTGCAGTAGGCAGGATCGTTACCTAGGTAGTCAGGTACAATTTTGCAGAACGCTTTTGGAAACAATCCCTTACTAAGCGTGCTTATTGCTTGATGTACATCTTCTTTAGAAGCGGAAACCCCGCGTTGGGTATAGCGATCGGACACAGTTGAAGTTCAGAATGGTGATGGTTGCAAAGGTGCAAATTATTGCTGCGTTGGCAAAAAATTTAGTTTGTTGAATAACTCCCATACTACTACCCCTACACACACTGAAACATTAAGTGAGTGCTTGGTGCCTACTTGCGGGATCTCTAGCGCCATGTCGGCTTGTTCGATAACGCCATCGCTTACACCGTGAACTTCATTGCCAAAAACCAGGCAATACTTTTGGTTTGGTTGGGGTATGAATTTATTGAGTGGAATACTTTCAGTGGTTTGCTCTACAACAATAATTTTATAACCTGCTGCTTTAAGCTTTACCACAATATCGGCTGGTTCTGCTACATATTCCCACGCCACAGATTCGGTAGCACCGAGAGCTGTTTTTTGAATTTCACGATGTGGAGGGGTGCCGGTAATACCCGTAAGGAAAATTTTTTCCACGCAAAAGGCATCCGCTGTACGAAAAGATGAACCTACATTATGGAGACTGCGGATATTATCTAACACCAAGCAAATCGGTATTTTACCCGCTTCCCTAAATTCAGAAACCGATACCCTGCCTAATTCTTCGAGCTTAAGTTTTTTCATAGAAAGTAGGCAAACTTAGCGCTTGAAGGAGTAATAAAAAACTTCTGCCTGCCCCGGACTTTCCTATATTTGCCGTTGATGGCTGAGATAAAAAACCCGGTAGAAACCCCGCTAATGAAGCAATACAATGCCATTAAGGCGAAGTACCCCGGTGCTTTATTATTGTTTCGGGTGGGCGATTTTTACGAGACTTTTGGGCAAGATGCTATTGCCGCGAGTAAGGTTTTAGATATCGTTTTGACCAAGCGTGGCAGTGGCTCAGCATCCGAAATTGAACTGGCAGGTTTTCCACATCATTCGCTTGACACCTACCTCCCTAAATTAGTAAGAGCGGGAAATCGTGTGGCGATTTGCGATCAGTTGGAAGATCCTCGATTTGTAAAAGGCATTGTAAAGCGTGGTGTAACCGAGTTGGTAACACCAGGTCTTTCGTATAACGACAACGTGTTAGAACGAAAGCAAAATAATTTTTTGGCTTCTGTTTTTAATACAAAAAATGTTTTTGGAGTTTCTTTTCTGGATGTTTCTACCGGAGAATTTTTTGCTGCACAAGGTACCGAGCAATATGTATTAAAGCTGATTCAGGGTTTTGCGCCTTCAGAGGTAATCTTTAGTAAAAACGCGCGTACGTATTTCGAAAATTTATTTAGCGACTTATATAGTGTTTTTGCGCTGGATGAATGGGTGTATGGTTTTGATTATGGCTACGAAAAATTAATTCAGCAATTTAAAACTACATCGTTAAAAGGTTTTGGTATTGATGGTTTAGGCGAAGCTATTATTGCTGCGGGTGCTATTCTTCATTACCTGGAGGATACCGAACATAAAGACACTTCGCACATTGGTTCAATCTCACGATTGGATGAAGATAAATATGTTTGGCTCGATAAGTTTACTATTCGTAACCTGGAAATTGTTCAGGCACAAAACGATAACGGTGTTCCCTTGATTGATATTCTGGATTGTACGGTAACTCCCATGGGTTCGCGTCAGCTACGCAAGTGGATGATTCTACCTTTAAAAGAGAAAGCTGCGATTGATGAACGACTGCACATCGTTGATACACTTTTTCAAGATACTTCGCTGGCACAATCTATTGCCGATCCGCTAAAACAAATAAATGATCTGGAGCGGTTGATTTCTAAAGTAGCTGTTAACCGAATTAATCCACGCGAAATGGTGCAGCTAAAACGATCGCTCAATTTTTTGGTTCCCATAAAAGAGGCGTTAAGTTCACAAGCCTCTCCCGAATTAAGAAAGCTGGCCGATCAACTTCACCTATGCGAATTCCTGGTTGATAAAATCGAAAATGAGTTACGCGAAGATGCATCGATAGCGAGTAATCAGGGAGGTATTATCAAGGCAGGTGTCGATGGTGAGCTGGATGAATTGCAGCAGATTGCATTTGCCGGGAAAGATTATTTGTTTCAGGTACAAAGACGCGAAGTGGCGCGAACAGGGATTTCATCATTAAAGATTTCGTATAACAAAGTATTTGGATACTACCTGGAAGTTAGTAATGCCAATAAAGATAAAGTACCTACCGATTGGATTCGCAAGCAAACCTTAGTGAATGCCGAGCGCTATATTACGGAAGAGTTAAAGGTGTACGAAGAAAAAATTCTGAATGCAGAAGAAAAATTAGCGGTAATCGAGCAACGTATTTTTATGGCGCTGGTGCGTCATGCGGCTGATTTCATACCGCAGATACAGCAGAACGCGCGCATTATAGCACAACTCGATTGTTTGTTATCGTTTGCTCATGTGGCGCGTCAAAATAAGTATGTTAAGCCAATTATCTCCGATTCACTCGTAGTTGATATTAAGGCAGGTAGGCATCCCGTTATTGAAAAGCAATTACCAGTTGGCGAAACGTATGTACCGAATGATATTTTTCTGGATAGCGATAAACAGCAAATCCTTATTATTACCGGACCTAACATGGCTGGTAAATCGGCTTTGCTGCGACAAACAGCGCTTATTGTTTTACTTGCGCAAATAGGAAGTTTTGTTCCGGCTAGTGCCGCATCGATTGGTGTTGTTGATAAAATATTTACACGCGTGGGTGCTTCAGATAATTTATCACGAGGCGAATCTACGTTTATGGTAGAGATGACTGAGACCGCCAGTATTCTTAATAACCTGAGTAGCCGAAGTCTTATTTTAATGGATGAGATCGGCAGAGGAACCAGTACCTATGATGGTGTTTCTATTGCATGGGCTATTGTTGAGTATTTACACAATTATCAAAGTGTTCAACCGAAAACATTATTCGCCACGCATTATCATGAGCTTAATCAACTGGCAGAAGATTTAGTGCGTGTTAAGAATTTTAATGTATCGGTTAAAGAGTTAGGCGATAAAATAATTTTTATGCGCAAACTCAAGGAAGGTGGTAGTGAGCACAGCTTTGGTATACATGTAGCTCAAATTGCGGGCATGCCCAATAAAGTTGTGCTGCGGGCAAATGAAATACTTCATTTTTTAGAGAAAGAAAAGCATAAGAATGATCGTCAGGAAAATCTAAAAGCGTTGCCAAAGCCAACACCTCAAATGAGTTTGTTTGAGGCTGATCCACGCTTTAAAGCCATTGAAGAAAAACTGAGCAAGGTGGATATCAATACTTTAAGTCCGGTTGAGGCGCTATTAAAATTAAATGAAGTATTGAATGTGTTGCGTAAAGAAATATAAAAAATCAGAAGCAATCTGATCTTTATCTTTTGCGCGGTCCTTTTCTAAAACTTGGCTTGCGCCTTGGTTCTGACTTTGGTCTTTCTTGTGGTTTATAATCTGGCCCCTCACCAATCGCTTGTGGAAGAGGAAGCTTAGTAATGGTTTCGCCAATCAGGTTTTCAATACTTAGAAACTTTCGTTGATCGCGTTCATTTATAAAAGTAATAGCCGTACCGGTAGTTTCTGCGCGTGCTGTTCGCCCTACGCGGTGAACATAATCTTCCGGATCTGGTGGTACATCAAAATTGATTACCATAGAAATACCTTCAACATCAATACCACGCGATAGTACATCGGTACCAATTAACATATTGATTTGTTTATTCTTAAAGGCGCGTAAAATAGATTCGCGCTCAGGTTGCTCTAAGTCAGAGTGAAATGCTTTTGCGGGAATTCCAGCTTTTTGAAAAGCAGCATCTAATTTTTTTACTGTTTCTTTTGTGGAGGCAAATAGAATAACACTATTCCACGGAACAGTTTTAAGTACATGATTAATTAGTGCGCCTTTCTGTGTGTCGTATACTACATAGGCTTGTTGCAAAATACCGGCAGCAGGTTTGGCGATGGCGATATTAATTTCTTCTGGTTGCCTGAGTATTTTATTGGCTAGTGTTCTGATCTTAGGCGGCATAGTAGCCGAGAACAATAAGGTCTGTCTTTCTTTTGGGAGATAGCCGATAATCTTTACAATGTCATCGAAAAAGCCCATGTCTAACATGCGGTCAGCTTCATCAAGCACTAAGTGTTCTACATGATCCAACACAATTTTACCAGTAGCGAGTAACGCAATGAGGCGTCCGGGTGTAGCAATAATTACGTCAGCACCTTCTTCCAAAGCCTTACGTTGTTGATCCCAGGTAGCACCATCCCCACCACCATAAATAGAAATAGAGCTCACACCTAAAAAGTATCCAAAGCCTTCTATTTGCTGATCGATTTGTTGCGCCAATTCACGCGTAGGTGAAATCACTAACGTATTGAGATGCCGATTTTCAGCTTGTACAATTTTATGCAAAATGGGTAATAAGTAGGCGGCTGTTTTACCAGTACCAGTTTGTGCGCAAGCAATGATATCTTTTCCTTGTAATATTGGGGGGATAGCCATTTGTTGGATTGGAGTTGGGCTGGTATATCCCATTGAATTGAGGCCATCAACCAGACGCTCATCGAAATTAAAATCTTGGAAAGTCAACGTAGTAAAAGTTAAAATGACTGAATAGCGTTGGAAAGATGCTTTGGTTAAAAAATATTTCTATCCGGATACTTCCGGCTGCTATTATAAAGTGCGAATTACCGCTAAAACTTTAAGATAAAGAAATTCATTAAAAAAGCCCTGAAGACATCTTCAGGGCTTTTAAGTTTCTTGTAAGAGATTTAGGCTGCTTTTTTCACAGTCTCTAAGTGAACCTCTTTTCTGTCAATCTTAATAATTCTGAGTTTATCAAGTATTTTAATAACCTGATAAGTAGGATCAATTTCATGCCAACGAATGCCACCAAAATTGGCTCTTGATCCGTTTTTGTGGTGATTATTATGATAGCTTTCGCCCATCATCAGAAAATCAACCGGAAGAAAATTCTTTGAGGTGTCGCGTACCTCAAAATTTCTGTAACCATACTTATGGGCAAACCAGTTAATAATTGCACCATGAATAGGACTCATTAAAAACTGTAGCGGTAATAGTAACCATAACCACCAAACATCAGCAAACATAAAATAAACTGTGAAGTAAACGCCACCCCAGAATATGCGTGATGGCCATGAGCGCGCAAACTTATCAAAAGCTTCCCATTGTGGAACACCTTCTGTAAAGCGTGCTTCAGGGATAAGTCTTTTATTGGCTATGTCTGAATAAATAGTTTTTGTTTTCCACATCATCTTCCAGATGGTTTCATCATACGTTGGAGAATGTGGATCGTTTTCCGTATCAGCGTAAGCATGATGCATGCGGTGCATAACTCCATAACCATACGGGCTTAAGTAGTTGGAACCTTGAAAGAACCAAGTGAGCACATAAAATACCTTTTCGGTGAATTTATTCATCGTAAAAGCTTTATGTGAAGCGTATCGATGCAGGAAAAATGTCTGAAAAAACAGCGACAGGTACCAGTGTGCAATGAAAAATCCGAGAATGGCAAACATGAAAAACTTAAATTTAGGATGAAGTAAATATTTGAGACTTTCCTCAAGTTTCTGTAAGACCGCGTCACTGCGGTTTTGTGACAGAATTGGAGAAATTTATTTTTTGGAGGGTATTGTAAGATCTTGCTTAAGTTCTTCTACTAAAACATGGGCATTTCCAAAGTCGCACGCTTTTTTAAAGCTCTCTAGGAAATTGGTGGTGTCGGGCAGTTCAAAAGAGATTTTAGCGGTTTCTTCGCGTAATTTCTTTTTGGCACGACAAAGCAGTTGTCTGCAATGATCTTTTTTCTTATTCAGGGCTTCTTGCAGCGCCTCATAATCAAAGTCAAAAACCTCTTTTAATACATATACAGCACGCTCCAGTGGCTCTAACTTAGCGTAAAGAATTTTCATTGCTTTAGTCAACTCAACATCTAAATCGAGATGAGCGAAGCTAGATTCTTTAATGAGATTGATAAATTCGGCTACGTTTTGTTGGTTTAAAAAAGCTTCCTTTTGGCGCTTCAGTGCCTGAATGTGTGAAAGACAGTTATTTGTTACGGCACGAATGAGGTAAGCTTTGGTGTTTTCTATTTTCTGAGGACCAAGGGTTAGGTACTTTAAGAACGTTTCTTGCACGATATCTTCCGCATCGGCTTTACATCGCACCAGGTTGTAGGCAATGGAATGCAGCAGGGGCTGATAAAGTGATATGGCTTGCTCTTGACTCATAAGTTTAGCGTCTGCAAGATAACGCCATTTGCTGTTATAACATTCACATTTCATCTGCAAAAACAATAAAAATAAAGAGACTCACTACCACACACTTGTTTGGCGGGTATAACAAAAATCAGTGATTTCGTTCGCTTTTATGATTTACCTTTACAGTTAGATTTTGTGCCGTAAAACGACACTATATTTTTTACTTTTTGGTTTACTTATTATGGCCGCAACATTAACCCCGGAAGTACGCAACAAACCACTACTAAGACAGGAACTTGCGTTTATTGCTGTTCATTTAATACCACTATTGGGTATCTGGACAGGAGCAACAACCTTCGATTGGATAGTTTGTGGGGCATTGTATTTTATTCGCATGTTTTGGGTAACTGGGGGCTATCATCGCTATTTTGCCCATAAATCGTACAAAACATCCCGTTGGTTTCAATTTGTGATCGCCTTCATGGCACAAACAACAGCCCAAAAGGGTGCACTCTGGTGGGCTGCTCACCATCGCCATCACCACCGCCATAGCGATACGCCTGCCGATCCGCATTCTATGAAAATTTATGGTTTCTGGTATTCTCATATCGGTTGGATTGTAGGGCCTGATTTCAAAGAGACTGATTATAAGATAATTGGTGATTATGCCAAGTATCCGGAGTTGGTGTGGCTTAACAAGAATTACTTGTTCCCACCGGTAGTATTAGCCGTTTTTGTTATGGCCTTGGGAGGAATAGTTAACGGAGGGTCTATACTAGCGATGTTTACAGCTGCCGGATTTTCGACCTTATTTATTGGCTTTTTCTTGAGCACGGTGATACTATATCATGCTACTTTTTCTATAAACTCTATTATGCATAAAGTGGGAAACCAACGCTATGAGTCTCACGATGAAAGTAGAAATAGTCTGGTGCTGGCATTAGTTACACTAGGTGAAGGGTGGCACAATAATCATCATTACTATGAAACAGCTGCCAGACAAGGTTTTTTTTGGTGGGAGATCGACATTACTTTTTACATCTTAAAGGGATTACAGGCGATAGGGCTTATTTGGGATTTAAAAGGTGTACCCAAACACATAAAATATTCGAAGAACAAGCAGGAAGCTATGCAGTTAAAACGAACGTATGAAGACCTGCAAAAGACTGCTTGATACAAACAAAAAAGACCTTTTACTAAAAAGGCCTTTTTGTTTTATGCTACTTTAATGGCTTACAACCACGATATTTTATATTCATCAAACTCATCTCCTTTAGCAACGCTCTTCAGGTATTCAACTTTAGGAGAGAGCACACCCGTTTTACGAATGATCTCATCTAACAAACCGAATTGCAGGGTGCTGTTAAAAGTTTGGGTGCGTTTTAAAACGATATGTTTTTTAGAAGATTCTGTGATTTCCCAACCACGTCCTTTAGGGTCTTGAATCATTGAACTAGCTACTTTTGCTAATGCTTTCATGGCTTCCTCAGGAGTTGGTTTGGCAGAAATCATCTTAAAGTTATACATCGCATTGAAGGCTGTGTTGCCGATTTTTCTGCCCAATTTTTTAGTATTCACTTGTCCTATTTGAGACTCTATCCAATCGCACATTCGGTTGTACACTTCCATAGGCACCATGTTGGTAGGTGTTGTGATGTTATGGCCTTCTGTCATCTTCTTTAAGATTTCATAATCATGCGCATTGTCTTTATACAAGGCTAGTATATCTTGAATAAAGGCTGCCGAAATTTTTACGTTTTCTGTTGAGTGATCCATGTCTGTAGGTTTTTTTGCGCAAAACTAGCTGTGAACTATATGAATCTTTTTAAAAGTATGTACCCCAACCTTACATAAGCGAGGATTCGTGAAAACTTGCAACGACAGGCAGATTTTGTACTGACTGAATATGAAAAGATTTCGCTGATGCTTGGAAATTTAGAGGTGAGCGTTAAATTTGCATCCCGTTTCAATAGGAAATGGAAATAAGCGGGAGTAGCTCAGTTGGTAGAGCACGACCTTGCCAAGGT
>CAYNKN010000020.1:0-11387 GCA_964397805.1 uncultured Chryseolinea sp.
TTCTCTTCAATAAAAGAACCTGGACTCCGTTGTGCAAAGCGTTCAAGACTGGGTTTTATGAGTTGCTTCCATGAATCATCTTCTGCATTAAATTCATTTTTCCAACCTTCACCCCGAAGTCGTACAGATGCTCCGTGTTCGGCTACCAAGTTAAGTGGCAAATCATCAAACCACGTTTCTAATATATTACTATCACGTCCGCTTATAATGGTAATTAGTGTGTTTGGATCTTTGGTGAGTTCTCGTAATAGAGAAAGCACTTGTTTACTGGGCATGGCTTCGCTGGGATGTTTCGCAAAGGGTACAAGCGTTCCATCATAATCTAAAAATAAATGTCGGCTGGAAGCACTTTTAAAAGTTGATTCGATCTTTTGTAGTACAGCCGGTGTAATGAGCTTTGCACCTTGTGCGTGTTGGTACTCCTTTACTTCACTTAGTTGTTTTAAAAAATCAACTACCCAATCAATTACCTGATATTCTTTTAATCGTTTTTGTAAGTGAGCCATCTTATGTTGTTGTTCATCTACCGGAAGGTTGAGTCCTGTGTGAATGGCATTAGCTACCTCCTCTTCATCCATGGGGTTTACTAAAATTGATTCACCCATTTCGCTGGCAGCACCCGCTAGTTCACTTAATACTAACACTCCGCGATGATCTGCCCGACTGGCTACATACTCTTTCGCTACTAAATTCATTCCATCGCGCAGGGGTGTAATTAGCGCGACATCAGCAGCTTGATAGAGTGCGCATAGTTCTTCGAATGATAGGTGACTGTAACGATATATAATGGGTTGCCATGTAAGTGTGGAGTAGCGCCCATTAATACCACCTACTTGTTCTTCGATAAGTTTTCTGCGCTCATTATACTTAGAGATAATTTGACGCGATGGCACGACTACCATAATAAAAATCACATGCTCGCGGGCTTCCGGATGCCTTTCTAAAAATCGCTCGAATCCAGACAACCGGTGTGTAACGCCTTTTGTATAGTCTAGTCGATCGACTGAAAAAATAATTTTTCGGTTATTAAAATTTTGGAGGATGGTTGCTTTCTCTTCAATTATTTTCTCATTCTCAGTAGCATCGTGAAATTTTTTATAATCGATGCCCAGCGGAAATAAATCTACTTTAATGGTTCGCGTTCCGGTTAGAATCGATCGAAACTGATGATCGAAACCAGAAACCATACGCACCGTTTTTAAAAAATGCTGTACATATTCGTGTGTATGAAACCCGATGAGATCGGCACCTAATAGCCCATGAATAATTTTTTCTTTCCACGTGCGATGGAGTAATCTGAAAATTTCGAATGTGGGAAAGGGGATGTGAAGAAAAAATCCAATAGTAACACTTGGCATTTTTTCACGAATCATGCCGGGCACTAACATCAATTGGTAATCGTGTATCCACAATACATCGCCCGGTTTTAAAAATTCCAGTAGCGTATCAGCAAATTGCTGGTTTACTTCTTCATAGCTTTGAAAGGAAGTTTCATCATACTCTACATACGAAGTAAAGTAGTGAAACAGTGGCCACAGCGTTGCGTTGCAAAATCCGTTGTAGTAGCGATTGTATGTTTTGCTTTCAATAAATAGCGGATGTATACCAAAGGATTGCGGAATTGTTTTTTGCGATACGAACTTATCCCATCGTTTTTGCGGAAAGTCGGCTGATCCTATCCACCATTTTTCGGTAAACTCATCGTTGGCTTCGTGTTTTTCGAAAAAACTTTTTAATGCACTCACTAATCCACCATCACTTTCTTTCAGCGATATCTTACTATTTTTTTCCAGTAACTGAAACGGCAATCTGTTTGAAACCAATACCAGTCGCCTGTTTGGTTTTTCATTCATGGTGTGTGGGGTTGAGTAAAAAATGATGGTGTGAAGTTGCAACTATTTTTACAACATCGAATGGTAAAAGAGTAAAATAGTCGTGGTTTTTCTGTGGATGGTTCTATCGTTAGATTTCAAACGTTGCCCATACGGCTCCATGATCGGATGCGGCATTACGCCATGAAGTAACCGTATTAAATTCTTTTTCGTTGTCTTTAGTTAATTTACTGAGTTGAAAAATTCCTCTTCGCTCCACACCAGCTTCAACAAACGCATTGCGAAACGGTTTAGAAACTAAGATGTAATCAATCTGCTCAAATGATTTATAATGATACGTCCATCGTTCTTGCATGGCATCTTTAAATTGAAGTTCTAAAACATCAAAAAGATTTTTAGTAGATAGTAAAGGCTCTAATGGTTTTGATCTGGGCGTATCGTTTAAGTCGCCAACTATTACCACGTAGTCTTTGGCGAGGTTGTATTTTTTTAAAATGGTAGTTGCAATATAACTTGCTTGCTTCTTACGTTTGGCATCGTTGCTCTTTGTATCGCCATAGCCTTTACTTTTTAAATGGTTTACTAAAACATGTACAGGAGTTCCTTCTACATCTATCGTGTACTCCGGACAATCACGACTAAAGATGGGTGATGCTCCTACTTTATCGTAGATGTGTGTAATTATATTGGTTATGGGAAACCGGGAGTAAATACCCACATCAATACCTCTGGGGTCTGTTCCATCAATAAGCATGGTATGCGGTAGTTTTATTCCTGATAGTAGGTTAGTCTTGAAACGTCTGAGTGTTGGTAAATCTTCAGCTTCAATTACGCCCATAATATCAGGCCTTATGGCTCGAATTACTTTAGCTGTATTTTCGCGTGTCATTTCACTAAACGATTCGGCTTTAAAAACAACCTGACCGTCCCAATCATCGCGACCAGAAGCGACCACACCGGTAATTTTATAATGATGTTTTTTAAAGAGTTTCCCTCTGTCTTCTTGAATGGAAATAAAATCTGTTAATGCGAGGTATGTTTTTACGATCGCTTTTTTATCGGCTTCAGTATATTTTTCTTTTTGAATAAGTTTTTGCAGCGTAGCGATCTGTGCCAGGTATTTATCAATTTCAATTTCGTTGGCTAGGTTGAGCACTTTTGCACGAGCGAAGAGATTCTCAACATTCATGCAGGCGATTTTGAGTTTCATAAATTTCTATTTTTGTAGTTGAATGGATTGATTTGCTTACGGGATTTCAAATCACGAATAGTTGTTACGGACAAACGGTTTAGTAATACACAATAAAAGCCCAGTCAATGCGCATTGGCATTAAGAGGGCTCCATGATAAATGTAAGAAAGAAGTATGAAGGATTTAGCTCCTTCTATGAAATTAATTTCTTCTCCACTAACTGTTCGACAATTGCTATGTCGAACTAAAGATGGTCAGGATTTAGTAAATTCATTTTAATGTGGGTTCTGGATTGAAAATCCTGAGCCGTTGACTCTTCCAATTTTTATCATGAAAATTAGACCAATAGATGCAGGAGTTAGAGTTAAATTACCAGAATATTCATTTCGGGTGTGATAAAATTGATATTTACCTGTCATGACATTTGAAAAATATTTTCGCGTGTATAGTCCGAGTATAAAACGTTCCTTTGGGAATAAGAGAAACGATACTTGAATAAACCCTTTTACTTTGTGTTCGTTCAAACCTATATTGTATTCAAAGACTCGCTCAAAAGTTGACCCATTCCACGTACTTGTACCCCCAATTGTAGGTGACTCAAGTAAATCCAAAAACCTCGTGGCTCCACCCCCAACCATCACAGAAGCTTTTTTATTATCAATGCGAAAAGTTTTGCCAATTGACAGATGTCCGCTTAAGGATAAGGTCGTGTAATTTGGATATCGATCATAGAATGATGGATCATTGTTTAGCGTATCAATTTGTCTTGCGTGAAGTGTATAACCAAGTATACCTGCTGAAATGCCATATTGTAAGGACCACCCCTCATTAATTTCTTCGTGCTTAGCAATTATCAAGCTTCCAGATGGCATAATTGGACCCTTTAACAACGTACTTGGATTAGGATTTATGCTAAGTGAATTACCGATTTCTCCTGAAAAGCCAATGTAAAGTTGTGCGTTGGCTTCCCAAGCAGTTAATCTAATTAACAAGCAAATGAATAATCTGGTCCTCATTCAGCTAATAGACTATTACCACGTTAATGTGACATTAATGGGATCAACATTGCTTCCATAGTGGTACGAGTTAAAACTTCCAGATTCTGCGCGAATTATAATGCCTGATGGAACAAAAGATTTCACTTTCTTTTTTCTTCGTTGTTTAAGAACGCTTTCCATAAATTGACTTACATCACAATTGTTATCTTTTACAGTCCCCCATACTTGGGCACCAATAGTAGTTCTTCTTTTTTGCCATTTCCCATTTATTTTTTTAGGATTTAGTTTTAGCCATTATTCTAGAACGCCATGGATGATTCCAAATACTTGTTATGTGATCAATACGCCAATTACCATTTATTTTACGATCTCGATAACGTTCACTCTAGCGACATGGATTTGAAAATGGGAATATTGCATATGGGGTGCTTTGAAGCCCATTCAATGCGTAGTGGCATTAAGTGGGCTCCGTGATAAATGTAGAAAAGAACCGTGAATGTTTGAGCGCCCTCGATGAAGTTAATCTCTTCACCAGGATTTATTAAATCCATTTTAATCTGGGTTCGGGATTGCAAATCTCGAAAAATTGCGTTAAAAGTGGGTCAAACTCTACAAACCGCTATAAAACAAAAAAGCCGTTACTTGTGGTAACGGCTTGATTATCAATGTGGGAGTTGAGGGATTCGAACCCCCGACCCTCTGCTTGTAAGGCAGATGCTCTGAACCAGCTGAGCTAAACTCCCTTATTTTGGGATTGCAAATGTAGTATAGTTTTTCATTTGTACAAACCACCGTGTTTTTGTCGTTAATATTTTTTTTAACCCCTATTTTTGTTCAACTATTTTTTAACCTTGAAAAACCTGCGCAAAGTACTTTTTTACGTTTTACTGGTGGTTGTCACGGTGGTTGTTGCGCTTACGGCTTCCGTTTTCCTGTTTAAAGATAAAATTATCAACCAGTTTATCCGGCAGGCAAATACGCAACTCAATACACCTGTTAAAATCGGAAAAATTGATGTTTCCGTTTTCAAAGCCTTTCCAAACCTATCCATTATCTTAAAAGATGTTTATGTAGAGGATAGTCATGAAGGGCAATACCCCTTACTAACAGCCGCAGAAATCTCGTTTCAATTAAATCCGATAGAGGTTTGGCAGGAAAAATATATTGTTACGGGTCTTCAGATTACGGATAGTGAAACCACCTTAAAAATTGATGCACGTGGAATTAATAACTACACGGTAGCAAAAGAAGGAGCCTCATCGGGTGCCGTTTCGTTTCAACTTGATAATGTTCGCCTCATTAATACAAGGGTACGCTATGCAGATGCTTCTACGCATCAAGATTTAGTTTTTACCAGCGAACGGCTGAGGGCTTCCATCAAAACAATCAATAATGTTTACACCATTAAAACCATTGGTGAATTAACGACCGAGAAAATTGAAATCAATCGGCAAGCATACTTTACCGAAAAATCATTTCAACTTTCCAGTGAGCTTATTTATGATGATGCGCAGAAAATACTCACTATCAAGCCTTCTAATATTATGCTCAAAAAAGCAGGCTTTACACTCAGTGGTCAGTATGTATGGAAAGATAAAAGCAAAATCGATTTACTAACATCGGGTAACGATGCCGATATACAGAGTTTGTTGTCATTGCTACCCGGAGATATTTCTAACAAGGTAGAGAAATATCAAAGTAAGGGTAATGTGTATTTTAAGGCTACCCTTAAAGGGGAGATAAGTGATAGTGCAAGTCCTACTCTATCAGTTGACTTTGGATTTAACAAAACAACTATTTTTCATCCTGAGTTTAAAACACGTATAGAAGATGCCAGCTTGCGCGGATCGTTTGCTACCAGTAATGTAACTGACATGGCTCAGGCCGTATTGGTTTTGAAAGATATTAATGGCACACTAAACAAAGAACCCTTCGCTGCTAACTTTGTACTTCAGAACTTTAAAAACCCAGATGTACTTTTCGATTTTAAAGGTCGTGTTGATGCTGCCGCATTAGCCGATTTCTATCCAGTGGCTACTATTAAAAATGTATCGGGTGCTTTACTGGCTGATATTGCTTTTAAGGGAAAGATAGAATTACTGAAAAACAAAGCCACTGCGCAGCGAGTGTCTACACAAGGTACTATCGATTTGGAGGAAGTAAGTTGCTTGTATGGTGAAGAGCGAATTCCGTTACAGAAATTAAATGGCAATTTACAATTCAGCAATAATGATCTGGCGCTTAGTAATGTATCGGGTAAATTAGGCAACAGCGATTTTTTATTTAATGGTTTCTTTAAAAATGTAATTACGTTTCTGCTTTTCGAGAATCAACCTATTGGAATTGAAACTGATTTGAAATCATCTTTTTTAGATGTCGATCAACTCTTTAGTATAGCCTTCGGGAAACCAGCTTCTGGAAACCAAGCGGAGTATGAATTCAGCATTTCCCGAAATATTAATTTAAATTTTAATTGCGATATAAAACACTTACGGTATAAACGATTTCATGCCCAGCAACTAAAAGGCGATTTGCTAGTAAAAAATGAAATGGCTGTATCGCGAGGTATCACGCTAAAGTCAATGGGCGGTACCATGAACTTGTCGGGCATTGTAGATACCAAGAATAAAAAAGCGATCGATGTAGTGAGCTCTGTAAAACTTCAAGGTATACATGTTGATAGTATATTTTATGTCTTTGAAAATTTCGGACAGAATTTTATTGAAGACAAACATTTGAAAGGGTTAGCGTATGCTGATATCTCTTTAGAGATGGTACTTAGTCCGAACCTGACTTTATTCTCGAATACGCTTATTGGCGACATTAGTGTAACCATCAAGAATGGCGAACTCAACAATTTTGAACCCATGAAAAGTTTAAATAAATTTTTAGACGATGAAGGGTTAAGTAAACTTCGGTTTGCCGATTTAAAAAATGATATCCACATCGAAAATAAAACAATTTACATTCCTCAAATGGAGGTACGTACCAATGTAACGGCTTTAAAAGTTAGTGGCACACATACATTCGATCAGCAGATTGACTACCGTATAGTAACACCGTTACGAAGGAAGAAAAATGATCCAGAGTTTCTTAACGCGATTGAAGAAGACGGTTCCGGACAATCTAAACTGTATCTTAAAATAACGGGTACTACTGATAACTATCGGGTGGCTTATGATACAGAAGCCGTAAAGAAAAAAATAGCCAATGATCTTAAAAAAGAAGTGCAGGAGTTAAAAGATGCCTTTAGAAACAAAGGTGCCAAAAGGAAAAAGGAACTTGAGCTTCAACAAGACGAGTATTTCGATTGGGAAGATCAGTAGATTACGCCAGTGCCTCGTTTAAAAAATCATGCAGTGGCTTGGCAGCCTTTGCCACTTTTGCTACTTTTTTATAAAAATTTTTGTCAGTTACTTCAGCATCAGCGAAGGGATGTGAGACTGTAAAACTTTTTAGTTTTAATAAATCAATATGAGGATGATCTTTGGCATATCCTCGCGGTGCGGTCTTCACGGTATCGGTTTTATCTAAACCATCAAAGTATTTTTGAAAATTTTTGCTGCGAATAATTTTCATCAAAGCCTCGCCATTATAATCAATCTCTTGACGTACTGCAGCCAACATTTCAGCAGGTGGCATATATAAACCGGTAGCAATAAAGCTTTTATTACCGGGTTCAATATGTATGTAGTATCCCGGAAGTTGAAGCGATTTACCTCCGGACGATAAGCCAGCACCCATGTTTGTTTTATACGGCAATTTATTTTTACCAAAGCGTACATCGCGGTAAATGCGAAAGGCTAATTTTTTCGGGTTTAGTCCGGCAAGACTTTCATCGAACGTTACAAACGAGGCATGAAGTGGTTCGAGGAATTCATCAAAATAATTTTTGGCCTCAACATACCGTGGCTTATTTTTTTCAAACCATTCTCGATTATTGTTTTTAGATAATTCTTTCAAAAATTTTAGAACGAAAGTTAAGTTCATAATAGGTAGAGGTGTTGTTACAAATAATCAAGTATAGTTTCTAAGCCAATACCACGCGATGCTTTTACTAAAATAGTAGCATGGTGTATGGGGTTTTGTTTTAAGTCTTCAATAAGATCGTTCTTAGAATAAAAATGTTTAGCACGGGGTAATTCTTTATGAGCGGCCGCCATTAATTCGCCACAAAGATAAACTTCCGAAAAGCCTTTCTCCAGAATTAGCGTGCCGATAAGTCCGTGTTCTTTTTCCGCTTCTTCTTCAAGCTCGAACATATCACCAATAATAAGTACTTTTCTATCTGCCTTTAATTCAGCCAAATTTTCGATGGAGGCAGCCATCGAGGTGGGGTTAGCGTTGTAGGTATCCAGAATAATAGTGTTCGTTTCTTTTTGAAGCATCTGCGAACGCATATTTGAGGGTATGTATTTAGCAATGGCTTCGTGAGCTAACTTGGGGTCTACACGAAAATATTGGCCAATGCACAACGCTGTGGCTATGTTTTCGAAATTGTATTTTCCAATAAGCTTGGTTTCTAGTACTTCTCCGCTGGCGGTTTTTACTTTTACAAACGGATCGGCATCAACGAGCGAACACGTATAGTAATCATCTACTCCCGGATACATAATCGGATTGGTAAACCGTTTGGCCATATTCGCCAAAATGTAATCTTGCGAGTTAATAAAGACAACACCATCAGTCGTTAATAGATGTTGATACAATTCCGACTTACCACGAATAATGTTATCAAATCCACCGAAGGTGCCAATATGTGCCTTTCCTATATTAGTAATAAATCCATGTGTTGGATTGGCGATAGAAGAGAGTAAAGCAATTTCACCAACGTGGTTTGCGCCCATTTCAATCACAGCAACTTCAACTTGGTTATCAATAGAAAGAATGGTTAGTGGTACACCAATGTGGTTGTTTAAATTGCCTTTTGTGGCGAGCGTTTTAAACTTTTTGCTTAACACAGCATATAATAATTCTTTGCTTGTCGTTTTACCGTTCGATCCGGTAAGCCCAATAATTGGAATTGTTAACTGACTGCGGTGGTACTTGGCAAGTTGCTGAAGTGTAGTTAGCACATCGTCAACAACAATGTACTGATCACTGGTGTTAAATTGAGGATCATCAATAACAGCATAGTGTGCACCTTTATTTAGTGCTTCGGCTGCAAACTGGTTAGCATTAAACCGATCGCCCTTTAAAGCAAAGAAGAGGGAGCCCGGCACAATCTGTCGGGTATCCGTTGAAACTTTTCCAGCTGTTAGAAATAGAGAATATAATTTTTCAATTGTCATGTATATGTACTGTGTTAAGCTTTTTGCAGCCAACCACTTATCAATAGGGATTGTGCATACCAAAAAGTATCTTGCAGGCAAGATAACAGGTGGCTTTGGGTCGGTGTTAAATACCTTGAAAATATTTTTACGCGTGCGGTTTCTCCTTCTTTTATGGTGCCTGGTGCCTGGTTGCGTTTTAGCACAGTTTACCTACGTGCGCGATCAAGCCATTTCAGTAAGCGATATAAACGGAAATGCAGTGGCTATGCCTTGGGCAGGTGGCTTAAATGCTGCACAGTATAATACCATGGACTTAAACATGGATGGTAAGGATGATCTGGTGTTGTTTGATAGAATGGCCAATAAGGTAATTACCTTTTTGAATATAGATAACGAGTATCGTTATGCGCCAGAATACGAAAGCTTTTTTCCTGAAGGGATAACCAATTGGTTAGTACTGCGTGACTTTAACTGCGATGGTAAAAAAGATATTTTTACAGGCGATGTTTTGGGAATAAAGGTTTTTGAAAATAAAACCCAAAATGGAGGTACACTTGCTTGGGAACAGTTTAAGTTTTTTAGTGGCTTTCCGAACGAGCCGAAAAGTGAGGTATTACTAACCAAAGGCTTTACGTTTAAAACAAATCTTCAATTGCAGTTTGATGATTTGCCAGCTATTGTTGATGTAGATGGCGATGGTGATTTAGATATTTTAAGTATGCGTTTTGTTGGCGATGGTTCTGTGGAGTACCATAAAAATTTTAGTATGGAACGATATGGCACTTGCGACTCACTTGATTTTGAACGTGTAACCCAAACGTGGGGCGACTTTAAAGAATGTGATTGCAATGTATTTGCCTTTAACGGAACTAACTGTCCACCTAATGGTGGTCGTGTGCAACATGCCGGAGGAAAAAGCTTATTGTTTTTAGATGCCGATGGAGACAGCAAACCTGATCTTATTTTTTCAGAAGCAGAATGCACCCGACTCTTTTTCTTAAAGAACGAAGGAACGGCCGAAAACCCAATTATTAATTCAGCAGTAAATTTCCCGGTTACAGATCCGGTAGGGCTTCTTTACTACCCGGCAGCATTTTATGAAGATGTTGATTTTGATGGTGTAAAAGATTTAATCGCTTCACCCAACATTTTTTTACGGAGCACATTGATGACTAATTTGGAACGCTCTAATTGGTTTTATAAGAATACCGGCACCGAAGTAAATCCCACATTTACTTTTGTAAAGAATAATTTTTTGCAAGAACACATGATTGATGTAGGAGATAATGCCATACCTGCATTCTTTGATTTTGATGCCGATGGCGATTACGATTTATTTATCAGTCAGTTTACAGGAACTGGTTCTGCAGCTACAATTAAGTTGTATGAGAATATAGGAACAGCTGCGCAACCCGCTTTTAAACTTATACTTGACGATTACTTAGGATTTTCTTTCGTCTCTTTTTACGATGTAAAAATTCAGTTTGCAGATATTAACAGCGATGGAAAAATAGATTTAGTTTTTACGGGAAGAAGTCTTCAAGGTGGGCCTACTCGCTTATATTATGTACTTAATAAGAGTAATACTATTCTCGATTTCTCCGGACAACAAATACAGAACGCAAACTTTTCTGTTTTCATTTCTGAAAACATAACCGTGGTAGATGTTAACCAAGATGGTTTGCCCGATTTACTAGTGGGAAAAAATAGTGGAGCACTAGAGTATTGGCGTAACGTAGGGCCAGAAGGGGTAACTAGTTTTGTGTTAGAAGATGCCGCGTATTTGGGGCTGGGACCTAGTGTATTACGCCAAAATTTAGCAGTAGCTGTTGCTGATTTGGATGGAGATCGTAAAGCGGATTTAGTGATGGGAGATCAGACAGGAAGGTTACGCATTGTTAGCAATTTTCGGGAGGCAAGTAATGCCGGAAATTTAGTGGATATTATTTTTAATCCACTACGCGCTCAATATGAAACGCAAAATTTAGGTGGGCGTGTGTGGCCTACAGTGGTAAACTTGTTTAATAGTACTAAACCATCCCTAGTGGTTGGTAACTCATTAGGCGGGCTTCAGGTGTTACGCCACGATGAAG
>CAYNKN010000020.1:11397-17840 GCA_964397805.1 uncultured Chryseolinea sp.
AGGTGAGTCGTTGCCCAGAACACCGCGCATAGAGCTCTATCCAAATCCTGTAGCCAGTAATGATGTTTTACATATTGTAATTGACCGCCCTGCATTTGTTCAACTGGTAACCATTATGGGGCAAGAGCTAGATAAACCCATGCGCATTCAGCCCAACGAAAATTTTACCTATAAAATCCCCAACCTTTCACCCGGTATTTATATCGTTCGCTTTGTAATTAACAACCAGTCTTTTGCTAAACGCATAGTGGTTCTTTAATCCTATTTTTTGATCTTCGCGCCTTAAATTTTATAAGTATGCAGTATGCTTTTATTTTCGATATGGATGGGGTGCTCATCGATAGTAATCCAACTC
Organism: uncultured Chryseolinea sp.; assembly: GCA_964397805.1. Lineage (GTDB taxonomy): Bacteria > Bacteroidota > Bacteroidia > Cytophagales > Cyclobacteriaceae > Chryseolinea. The sequence continues at coordinate 11,753 of CAYNKN010000020.1, forward strand.
ATAAAATTGCCCTACAGCAGTTTTGTAAAAAGCATGGATACGACCTTACGGAAGATCAACTTCGCGAAAAAATTTATGGTCGCACAAATCGCGATTGGTTACTCAATTTGTTTGGTACGCTGAGTGAGGAGACCATTCGTGCATATGCCGATGAGAAGGAGGCTTTATTTCGATCGCTGTATTCAGACATAAAGCCTGTTGATGGGCTAATCGATTTTTTAGATAAGCTGGATCAACTCTCCATACCACGCGCTATAGCTACATCGGCACCTCGTGCAAATGTTGATTTCACACTGGCGAAGACGAGTATGGAAAGGTATTTTCCAACCATTTTAGATGATTCTTTCGTAACCCTCGGAAAACCTAACCCGGAAATCTATTTGAAATCGGCTGCTGCCCTTGGTTTTGAACCGGGCAATTGCATTGTGTTGGAAGATTCGCTCTCTGGTGTAACTGCCGGCAAACGAGCAGGGTGTAAAGTAGTTGGTATTACCACTACCCATACCCGAGAAGAATTGAGTGATACAGATTTGGTGATCGATAATTTTGAAGATTTGGAGCCACTTTCGCTTATTTCCAGACTTTTTTAGCCAAGACCTTAGGATTATTGAATGTTGGTTTGGATTTGTGCAGGCCTTTTAGCGATATTTGCAGTCCCTTTTCAAGAGGGGTATTTTTAAACAACAACATCATGGCACGAGTTTGTCAAATTACAGGAAAAAGACCTCAGGTTGGTAATAGCGTATCGCACGCGAATAACAAAACCAAAAGAAGGTTTTTACCCAATTTACAGAAAAAGCGTTTTTTCATCCCTGAAGAGGGAAAGTGGATTACGTTGAAGCTTTCTACCAAAGCCATTAAAACCATCTCTAAATATGGTATTACTGCGGTTTTGAAAGAGGCTAAAGCCAACGGAAATTTGGTTTTATAATTTTTAAACGAATAGCATCATGGCAAAAAAAGGTAATAGAGTTCAGGTGATTTTAGAGTGCACCGAGCACAGGGCTACCGGCATGCCGGGCATGAGCCGTTACATCACCACCAAAAACCGTAAAAATACTACGGAGCGTTTAGAACTGAAGAAGTATAATTCGGTTTTAAGAAAAGTAACTGTTCACAAAGAAATTAAGTAATCATGGCAAAGAAAGTAGTTGCTTCCTTAAAGAAAACAGACGGAAAAAGCTTTGCAAAAGTAATTCGTGCTGTACGGTCTGAGAAAACCGGTGCTTACACCTTCAAAGAAGAAATTGTATCTTCCGATTTGGTGAAAGATATTCTGGCCAAGAAATAATTGGTGCTGAAAAGAATTTAATAAGTCCCCTAGCGGGACTTTTTTTGTTTTAAACAAAACCCACTCGCATGTCCATCTTCGGTAATTTGTTTTCGGGCGAAAAGAAAGAGTCTTTGAATAAAGGCCTTGAGAAATCAAACGAAAATTTCTTCAATAAATTAGGAAAAGCACTGGTTGGAAAAGCCACTGTTGATGACGATGTGCTGGATACGTTAGAGGAGATTTTAATTTCTTCCGATGTAGGCGTTACTACAACACTCAAAATTATTGAACGAATTCAACAACGCGTAGCGCGCGATAAATACCTAGGCACGGCTGAGCTAGATAGAATCCTGAGAGAAGAAATAGCCGAGCTGCTTGCGGAAAACAATACGATCGATTTACAAGACTTTGATATACCCGGTAATGTTAAGCCCTATGTTATTATGGTAGTAGGGGTTAATGGCGTTGGTAAAACAACTACCATAGGAAAGCTATCCGCACAGTATAAAAATAAAGGGAAAAAAGTACTCTTGGGTGCCGCAGATACTTTTCGAGCTGCGGCCGTAGAGCAACTTAAGTTATGGGGAGAACGTGTGGGTGTGCCTGTTGTGGCGCATGGTATGAACACCGATCCATCGGCAGTAGCCTTTGATGCGGTTAAAGAGGGGGTTAATCAAGATGCGGATGTTATTATAATTGATACAGCCGGAAGACTTCATACGAAAGTAAATCTAATGGCAGAGCTCTCTAAAATACAGCGAGTAATGCAAAAGGTAGTACCTGAAGCTCCACATGAAGTATTACTCGTACTTGATGGAAGTACGGGTCAAAATGCGGCAGTTCAAGCCAGAGAGTTTACGAAAGCCACGCAAGTTACTGCGCTCGCCATAACTAAATTAGATGGAACCGCTAAGGGAGGTGTGGTTATTGGTATTTCTGATGAATTTAAGATACCTGTAAAATATATTGGTGTAGGCGAAAAAGTAACTGATTTGCAGGTGTTTAATAAAGTAGAATTTGTAGACTCGCTATTTAAGCGCGCCTAACGCTGTTTGCGCACTGGGATACGCACGAATACCTGATAATTAAACCCCCAATACGATCCTTTATTGGTGATTGGGCCGTAGCCGGGCACATCGTGGGGTAAGAGATTTCCGGTTTCGTTGGTATTCAAACCAAATTTCAAGCGAACAGTATAACCCATCCAAATCATCTTATAAATTTTTACACGTAGTCCAGAGACAAACTCAATCCAATTACCAGTAATATTATTATTGGCAGCGTTAGCAGTGATCACTCCCCAAACCGGATCTTCCCGCTCAATAACAAGGGTTTCCGTAAAAACCGACCGGGCATATCGAATACCAAAGAGAAACACATTTTGATCGGGATCATTCTTTAAAAAATTCGCATCGGCACCCACACGAAAGTAAGTACCACTACTGGTGTATTGTTCGGTATCTCCAGAAAGGTCGCGAGCCCAATACCCATAATCGACTACCAAAAAATAGCGATCAAGATCTAGATCGGCATTTAGCTCCCAACCAGTAAATGTTTTATCGTAACTGCTGCGTGCAATAGAAAACAAATCTGTTCCTACCCGCAGGTTAGTAGGTATGAAACTACGTTTTGTCTTTACCGTGTCAGCTTGTTGCGCTGCTGCGGAAAGGGTAATAAACAGGCATACGCTCAGGCTACTGAAAAACTTCCACATTGACTACAGGTCTATCTTGAACACTATCGCGAACTATGGTGGCGGTTGTAAAAGTTGAAGAAACAATTTCTAGCTCACTAAAAAGTGTTTGTGCTCCGCATTTTTCAAATAAAGTTTCTACTGATCGTTCATATTGAAAAGTAATGACTTTTACTTCCGAATCGACTTCGATCAGAAATGTTGTGGTGTCAACATCTTTATTAAGCGGGAGATTTAAGGTAGTAATTTCTTGGGATGGGTAAAAAATAGGTGTCTCAAAATCGGCTTCAACATTTTTTATGATAACCTCATCCTCTACTACTGCAGTACCATCATTTCGTCTAAAAGTAATACCCGCTAAATTGGTACGCGGGCATCGATACACGACAATATTCGTTCTTGGCGGATTAGTGGGTAATGAAACGGCTACTCTCACCGAATCAAAGTTATGGTCGCTTACGGCAAGCTCGGAGTAGAAGTAACGCTCGCCACAATCTTCTGAAACGTACTGTAGTTGGCGTTTGTAATCGATGGAGATTGAGTGGTTGTTATAAAATTCATTGATATTAATGGTAACATTGTCAGCCTTTGGATTTAGCGGGAACTGAAAACTCTCCCGCAAGGTAAAGTCATAAAAAATACTATCGGTGCCTGGTGAGGTGATACCACCACCAGTAATCGCAACTTGGTCTGCACCGCCACCAATAATACCAAAGGAAACAACCAGTAAATTGTTATTCAATTGAAAACAATCGGGCTCATCCAGACAAGAGGCTGTGAGGATGAAAAAAAATATAAACCAGGATGTCTTTCTAATCAACGTCATTTGAGGCCGTAAAGATAAGTTAACGCTCCGAAGCCCAAATTACGTGCCCATTTATTTTTAGTACTTTTGCATCCGCCCATAACCGTAGTTTAGCTGGTAAATGGGTTGTCGGCTAAAAAGTTAGCGGTAACGGGTGCTAACACGCTGGTTGAATGAAAGAGCACGCTGCTAAACTATTTTAGGCATAGCAGATTGCTTACGAATGTGAATACAATTAAGGTAGATGAATACAAAAGGAAAGAAAAACACGAAAGTGAATATTGTAACGCTGGGATGCTCCAAAAATCTGGTGGATTCGGAGGTGTTATTAACCCAACTACGGGGAAATGGTATAGCGGCCGTGCATGAATCGAAAGAAGATGATGCCAATGTGGTGGTTATTAATACCTGCGGATTTATTGATAATGCAAAACAAGAATCGATTGATACCATTTTGCGTTATGTTGATGCCAAAGAAGAAGGTATAGTAGATAAAGTATATGTTACTGGTTGCTTATCTCAACGCTACAAAGACGATTTAGAAAAGGAAATACCCGAAGTAGATGCGTGGTTCGGAACACGTGATTTATCTCGCTTGCTCAAAGTATTTAAAGCCAATTATAAACATGAGTTAGTAGGCGAACGCATCTTAACAAATCCAAGCCATTATGCCTACTTAAAAATTTCAGAAGGTTGCGATAGGCCGTGTTCGTTTTGTGCGATTCCGCTGATGCGTGGCGGACATATTTCGCGCCCTATTGAAGAGCTTGTAAAGGAAGCAAAAAACTTGGCGAAGGGCGGTACAAAAGAATTGTTACTTATTGCACAAGATTCTACCTACTATGGTTTGGATCTCTACAAAAAGAGAAATCTGGCCGACCTACTAAAAAATCTTTCGGATGTTGAAGGCATTGATTGGATCAGACTTCACTATGCTTTTCCAGCGGGTTTCCCGATGGATGTTTTAGATGTAATGGCTGAACGAAGTAATGTTTGTAACTACATCGATATTCCCCTTCAGCACGCATCCACCAACATGCTTAAGATTATGCGCAGAGGAACTACGCGTGAAAAAACAGAAGAGTTACTTCATCAAATCCGAACAAAAGTTCCTGGCATTGCTATTCGCACAACGATGATTGCCGGCCACCCCGGAGAAACCCAGCAAGATTACGAAGAGTTAATAGATTTTATTGAGAAATCAAGGTTCGATTGTTTAGGCGTATTTACGTATTCACACGAAGAAAATACGCATGCCTATTCGATGGCTGATGATGTGCCGGCAGACGTTAAGCAATCTCGCTTGGAAGAAATAATGGAAGTACAACAGCACATTTCCCTTGAACTAAACGAGCAGAAGGTGGGCCAAACAATGAAGGTATTGGTAGATCGTAAAGAGGGCGGTGCCTTTATTGGCCGTACTGAATTTGATTCGCCCGAAGTAGATAACGAAGTGATTATTCCAGCTACTGATAACTATGTGCGCATCGGAGACTTTGTGAATGTAAAAGTAACGGCCGCGACAGAGTTTGATTTAACGGGTGAAGTGATATAAGTTCATAAACCTATTCGATAAATTGACGTTATTCGATCTATGGTTTTAACAAATTCCACCACCTTTTGCCAGCACCATGCAGATTGATAAAGTTTCGCTTGCTGATACACACTCTTTCAGTAATTTTTTTCTCGATTATATTCATCAACATGAAAAGCTAAAACCTTTTTATCAGCGATTCCCAGAGAAGCATCAGTTTAGAGATCAACTAACAGAGAAAGCAACCTCTTTTACCGCTGCTCAACGCGAAGTACTTGTTCGTGTTCTACAAGAACAGTATCAACAGGTAACTACAACCAATCAGGTAAAAGGTAACATCAGTGCACTGCTGCAAGAAAAAACTTTCACGATAACAACGGGGCATCAGCTTAATATTTTTACCGGCCCACTGTATTTTATCTATAAAATAATTACGGTTATCAACACCTGTAAACAGTTAAAAGAACAGTACCCTGAATATACATTTGTGCCCGTTTACTGGATGGCCTCCGAAGATCACGACTATGAGGAAATAAAGTATATGCGGTTGTATGGTAAAAAGTATGAGTGGAATACCAAACAGCAAGGGGCTGTCGGAAGGTTTCACACAAACGATTTTCATGAAATACTGACTTCCTTACCCGGTGAAATTTCTTTGTTTAAGGAAGCGTATAAAAAAAAGACACTAAGCGAGGCTGTTCGACATTATGTTAACGCTTTGTTTCAAGATGAAGGGCTGGTTGTGATTGATGCAGACAACAAAGCACTTAAAGCTCAGTTTAC
>CAYNKN010000021.1:0-17073 GCA_964397805.1 uncultured Chryseolinea sp.
GACTAAGTGATGATGTGAACTTTGGCTCTACACTTCTTTATTATAACGAACGCCCTATCATAAGTCGAAATCAGATTGGCACAGAACCAGCACGAAATCTTCAATATGGTTTCGACTTTAACATCAATAAAAAGAGTCGCTTCTTAACGAAGATGATCGATGCCATACCGCTTATTCAGACCAAAGAACAATCGAGTTTTAATATTACCGGAGAGTTTGCACAATTAATACCGGGCACATCAAACATTATTGATGGTGAAGGAACTGCCTACATCGATGATTTTGAAAACACAGCTACTCCTTATTCACTAATGAATCCGAATGGTTGGAAGTTAGCGGCAACACCTAAAACCACTAACGATCGCTTCGGCCCAAGCACCAATGACATCGATAATTTAGAGGTAGGCTTTAAGCGTGCAAAAATTGCGTGGTATCAAGTTGATAATCAATTTTACCGAAATACAGGTCGATTCAAACCATCAAACATTACCGACACCGATCTGAAAAATCACTATGTACGGGCAGTTGGTCCACAAGAAATTTTTCCGAACAGACAACTCACACAAGGCGTATTTTGGGAACAGATTTTTGATATAGCCTACTACCCGCGCGAACGTGGCCCATACAACTACAACAGAAATCTGGATAATAACGGATTCTTGCCTAACGCTGCCGATAACTGGGGCGGAATTACCACCGCCATTCGAACAGAAGTTGATTTCGATAAAGCAAACATTGAGTATGTAGAATTTTGGTTATTAGATCCCTTCATTAATTCACCGTTTGGTTATGTCGATGATGGACTCACATCGCCACCCCAACCTAATACTACGGGCGGCAAATTAATTTTTCATTTAGGAAGTATTTCAGAAGATGTTATCCGCGATGGCAAGCATGCTTTTGAAAACGGGTTACCACCCAATGGCGATTTGGTTACCGGAAATGCAACGCCCAATAATTGGGGATACGTAACTACACAACAATACTTAACAAACGCATTCGACAACTCACCTGCCGCACGTGCCAATCAAGATGTAGGGTGGGATGGTCTATCGAATGCAAATGAAGCTACCTTCTTTTCAGAATACCTCGATGCCCTTAATCCGGGTGCACGGCAAGTGGTATTGAACGATCCATCAGCCGATGATTTCAGATATTTCTTTGATAATGATTTCGATCAACGTAATGCAAAAATTTTAGAACGCTATAAAAATTTTAATGGGCAGGAAAACAACTCCCCCATTACGGGTAACGACTTAGTAGCTCGCTCGGGCAGTCCCATTCCCGACAATGAAGATTTAAATGCCGATAATACGTTAAGTGAATTGGAAGAATATTATGCGTACGAAATAGATCTTGCACCAGGTCAATTAGATATCGGCAGAAAATATATTGTGGATAAAATCTTTACTGATGATAAGGGTAATGCCGCTGAAAAAGTAAACTGGTATTTGTTTCGCATACCGGTGCGCGAATTCGAAGAGAAGTTTGGAAATATTGAAGGCTTCAAATCAATTCGATATGCCCGCATGATCCTTACCGGATTCACCCAACCTGTTGTTCTTCGTATGGCTAATTTTAGATTGGTGGGTAGTCGCTGGAGAAGATATACCGATAACCTACGCGAAGGTGGATTAATTAATACACCCGAACCCGGAGCCGATAATTTTACTTTAACCGTTGTAAACCTGGAAGAGAATGCTGCGGTAGATGAGAGTGGATTAAAATCTCCTTATGTAATTCCTCCCGGAGTTATACGCGACCGCGATAATACTTCGGCTGTGCCACGGCAAGTAAATGAACAATCGGTACAGATATGCATTGATCAACTTCAAGATGGCGATGCGCGCGCAATCTTTAAAAATGTTTCAGTCGATCTTTTCAACTACGGAAGGGTGCGAATGTTCTTACACGCCAATAGCGAATCGAATGATGATGAACTTTCTGCCTTTATCCGTATGGGTACAGATTTTTCGGATAACTATTACGAGATTGAAATACCACTAAAAATCACAAACCCAGCTACTACCTTCGATCCACGAGAAGTATGGCCCGAAGAAAATGAAATTGATTTAGCCTTAACAGAACTCTACGCATTAAAAGCTGCGCGCGATCGCGAGGGATTTTCGCTTACTGAATTATATCCGCGAGCAGGACCCAAGCAAGTTGGCCGACATCGCATTCGAATTTTTGGACGACCCGATCTAAGTTCAGTCGCATTGATTATGATTGGTGTACGCAACCCACGAACGCCCGACAGACGATCGCACTCGGTTTGTGTATGGGCTAACGAGTTGCGCGTAACAGACTTCGATCGAACAGCGGGCTGGGCTGTTAACTCAACCATTAGTGCCAAGCTGGCCGACTTTGCTACGATCAATGGCGCATTCCGCCACATGACTTTTGGATTTGGTGGAGTAAGCTCGAAAATTTTTGAACGCACACGCGATGAAACAACAGCGTATGATGTATCGGCTGCGATTAACGTAGACAAGTTAATTCCAGGTAATACGGGAATTAAAATACCCTTGTTCTTGAGTTATGAAAACACTACCATAAACCCCAACTTCGATCCGGCCAATCCCGATCTACGCATTGATGCTGCCCTAACTTCATTTAATACAGACAATGAGCGAAATGATTACCTGAAACTTATTCGCGATCAATCCACGCGAAAGAGTTTGAACTTTACCAATGTGCGAAAAGTAAAAGTAAAGCCCGATGCCAAATCGAATATTTGGGACATTGAGAACTTTGCTTTTAGCTACTCGTATAGCGAAGCACTTCATTCTAATTTTAACACTACCGAATCAGTACAAAAACAATACAGAGGTTCTGTTGCGTACACCTTTAGTCCGAAAGCAACTGGCATAGAACCCTTTAAAAATTCAGAAGGATTAAAATCTCCGTGGTTAAAAGCTATCAAGGATTTTAATTTTAGTTTAATGCCCAGCAGCTTAGGGGTGCGCTTAGATTTAGATCGCGCCTTTGGTAAAATTGTATATCGCAACGATGGATTCGAATCGGCACCTAACTACTTAAAGTATTTTACTTTTAACCGGCAATACAACATGCGGTGGAATCTGACAAAAAATTTATCGCTTGAATACAACAGCCGGGCAAATGCTATTATTGATGAACCCGAAGGTGATATTGACACGGAAGCCAAACGCGATAGTATTGTAAACAACTTGAAGAATTTTGGCCGAATGAAAAACTTCGAACAAAGTATTACAGCAAACTACATACTACCCCTCGATAAATTACCCATAACAGACTGGCTAAACGGAGAGTATCGTTATCAAACAAATTACAGTTGGCGTGCAGGGCCGATAAACATGCCCGATAGTCTAGACTTTAAAAACATGATTCAAAACAGCCGTGAACAAAGTTTTAATGGCCGCATGGATATGGTGAAACTCTACAACAAAGTAAAATTTCTTAAAGAGTTAAATGCTCCACCAAAACCTGTTAGCTCACGCCCTGCGGTAACCAACCCACGTGTACAATCAAAAGTGGATACCGTAAAAGAAAAAGCAACGCCACCGCTAGTGAAAAACTTCTTCAGATTACTCATGGCCGTGCGTTCTATTAATGGTTCGTATAGTTTATCGGAAGGTACTATACTCTCTGGCTTTACACCAACACCAAAACTATTTGGTATGGATGAGGCCTGGAGTGCTCCGGGATGGAATTTCGTGCTGGGCGATCAAGATCCTAACATTCGCTACAAAGCAGCTCGCAACGGATGGATTACGAACAACCCGGACCTGACAACTCCTTTCAGTCAAATAAAAAATCAAAACATAAATCTGCGTGCTAATGTAGAGCCTGCAACCGATTTTAAAATTCAACTTGATTTAAAGAAGGAAACTTCCAACTCGTTCATGTCTATTTTCAGAGACACGTTAGCCGGGCCTTTGGATAACTTCGTTGACCTAAGCCCAAGCAGAAGCGGAAGTTATCGCATCTCGATGGTTAACATTCGCACAGCTTTTAATAAAACGAATGGTGATGTAAATTCAGAAGTGTTTCAACAATTCGAAGAAAACCTCGTGGCCATTCGCAACCGTTTCCAATCCATTAATGGTGCCGAGTACGACACTACCTCACAAGATATTTTAATACCTGCTTTTATTGCCGCGTACACCGGTAACGATGTTAACCGTGTGGGTCTATCTCCCTTCCCTAAAATACCACTACCCAACTGGCGCATTGATTATACGGGTCTTAATAAAATTGAAGCTTTCAAGAAAGTATTTCAATCTGTAACCATTTCGCACGGTTATATCTCATCGTATTCAGTTATGAATTATTCCAATTCCTTGAACGAAAGTGTACTGGATAATAAAGACTTACTGAACCTCGATCGTAAAATTGAAGATTATAATGAACGCTACTTTGGTTCGAATGTTGACGGACAATTTGTGCCTGTATATGTTATTAGTCAGGTATTAATGTCGGAACAATTCTCACCTCTTATTGGTGTTAATATTCGTACAAAAGGTAGACTTACGGCCAACTTCCAATACAAAACCAAACGCGACTTATCGCTTAATATTTCGAATGCACAGATTACCGAGCTTAATCAAAAAGATGCTTCGTTCGAACTAGGCTATACGAAAAATAATTTGCAGCTCCCTTTTAAATCGCAGGGTAGACTTATTGTGTTGAAAAACGATGTGACCTTCCGATTGAATATGACGATTTCGGATGCCACAACCATTCAGCGCAAAATTGACGAACTCAATATTATCACTAACGGAAACATAAACTTCCAGCTCAGGCCCAACATAAGTTATGTAGTTAATCAAAAATTGAATATTCAAGCTTACTTCGAACGCACCGTAAACGATCCACTCGTATCTAACGCCTACCGAAGAGCTACAACCCGGTTCGGTACGCAAATCAGATTTAGCTTAGCACAGTAACTAGCACCTGTTTCTTAAAAAGAATTGCCCTATAAAAACAGCCAAACATCTCCGATTTTTAGGTTATTTTTGCCTGCATTATAATTCATTAATCTATGAACATCCCTGAACAATTATTGTACACGAAAGACCACGAATGGGTAAAGATTGACGGTACTACGGCCACCATAGGCATTACCGATTTTGCCCAAGGCGAACTGGGTGATATTGTGTATGTTGATATTTCCTCTGTCGGACAAGAAGTAGCCGAGCACTCAATTTTTGGAACCGTTGAGGCTGTGAAGACAGTATCTGATCTTTATATGCCCGTAACCGGAAAAGTTTTAGCGGTAAATCCTATTCTAGAAGGTAGCCCCGAAAAAGTTAATGAAGATCCTTACGGAGATGGTTGGATGATTAAAATTGATGTAGCGGGCCCTACTACCAACCTACTTAGCGCTGCCCAGTATCAGGAACTAATTGGAAAATAGCGGGTTATTATTTCGTTAAGTCCGTTGGTAAAACGGCTGCATTCGCTTAAAACTCCAAAACGCATGATTGAGCTTCCTGTTATTTCTGCCGAACAAACTCGTAAACGCAAACCAGACTGGCTTCGTGTAAAACTACCTGTGGGGCCTGATTATGCTCGGGTGCGCAAGCTTGTAGATAATTATAAACTTCATACCATTTGCGAAAGTGGCAATTGCCCGAACATGGGTGAGTGTTGGGGTGCTGGTACTGCTACCTTTATGATTTTAGGAAATGTATGTACACGCAGTTGTACATTTTGTGCCGTAGCTACAGGCAGACCTACCGAGTATGATCTGGAAGAACCCAAACGAGTAGCTGAGGCCATTAAATTAATGGGTGTAAAGCATGCGGTAATAACCTCTGTAAACCGTGATGAACTTAAAGATCGGGGTGCTGAAGTTTGGTATCAAACAGTTGTAGAAACCAAAAAGAGCAGCCCAGAAACAACCATTGAAACACTTATACCCGACACTAAAGGAAATTGGGATGCTCTATACCGGATGATTGAAGGCGGACAAGAAGTAGTGTCGCACAACATGGAAACTGTAGGCCGACTGTACCGCATGGTACGACCGCAAGCAAAATATGAGCGAAGCTTGGAACAGATTAAACGTATGCGCGAAGCGGGGGCACGTACGAAGTCGGGTATAATGTTAGGGTTAGGCGAAACGCAAGATGAAGTAGTAAAGGCCATGGATGACTTAGTTGAAAATGGATTATTGATACTAACCTTGGGTCAATACTTACAACCTACTAAAATGCATTTAGAAGTAGCTGAATTTATTCATCCCGATCAGTTTGATTGGTATCGCCAAGAAGGACTAAAACGTGGACTAAAGTATGTAGAGTCAGGTCCATTGGTGCGTTCTTCGTACCATGCAGAGCGCCATGTTAATGTGCCTATAGACTAGCTCGTGCCAGATAACTTTTTTTTCCTGACAACACAGCACCTAACCATTCACAATTCTTTTTAGCTTTGTGAAACCTTTGAATCATCGTGCTGCGTAAGTTTTTCCCTCGAGACAAGAATTATATTTTAGAAGAAGCTCAGCTTTCGTTGGAGGATACCCTTCTGCAATACTTAGTCGATTTTGTAAAAGTAGAATACTTGTTACGCCATAATCCGTTAGGGATTATTGATGACACCTCCACAAAAATTACCAATCACAGCAGTAGCGACCTGAGTCATTTAAAGGAATTTTACATCATGCTTGCAGGGGTATTTAGATTTATCCACTACAGCGATAACCAATTGGAATTTCTGTTCGATGGTGGTGATGATTTCAAAAAATATCAAACGGAGTGGTCGATAGCCTTTAAAGCTTGGGTGAAAGAATTTTGCAAACACGATAATTTTGTTCGATCCATATTAGAACTCACTGTATTTTATCCTGAAGATTATACACCACAAATGGCTGGCCTGCGGCTAAGTGCTTTTATTACCCGCACGTTCGAAGTGAAAATCGACCCTCAAAAAGGGATATTAAAAAAGGGTGTTGCCTAAATACTGCTAAACAAATTAAACGATTCCAAGTACTCCGGAACCGTAACATGCCAACCCAATCGGCTGCGAATAGCTTCAGCATACTGTTCTAAATTTTCACCTTCACCATGAACGCAAAAGGTTTGTTTGGGAGCTTTTGTAAAATTACCTAACCATCGAAATAGTTCTTCTCTATCTGCATGCCCCGACAACGAGGCCATGTTTTCGATTGTACAATTTACAGGTATGTCTTGTCCAAAAATACGGATGGTTGGTTCTTTATCCAGTAGTCGCCTGCCACGTGTACCTTCAACCTGATAGCCACTTACCAGAAAAGTATCTTGGTGGCGCGGCAAGCGATGCACCATGTGATGCAAAATACGTCCGCCCGTCATCATACCCGAAGAAGAAATAATAATGGCGTTCGATTTTAATGCGTTTAATGTTTTAGAATGCTGAGGTGACTTTACGAACACCAGCATATTGGTTTCTAACTCGCGTGCTAACTCACCACTACTTACTTCTTCTTTTAGATACGATGGATATTTATAAAACAGATAGGTAGCCGAGATGGCCATCGGGCTATCGATGTATACGGGAACATCTGGAATTTTATCTTCGTCCATCAACTTACGCAAGTAATACAACAAACCTTGTGTTCTACCTACAGCAAAAGCTGGAATAACTAATACACCCTTGCGTTGAAAGGTCTCGTTTACGATGCGCTCCAGATCAGCCTCTGGGTCGTCCATGACATTGTCTTTATTTCCGTAAGTTGATTCAACAATTACTACATCCGCTTCATGAATGGCTGTAGGTTCGTGTAGTATAGCTTGTTGATATCGACCAATATCGCCCGAGAAAACAATTTTTTTTGTTTGATGCTCTCCGTTGATGTATACCTCTACAATAGCAGATCCTAACAAATGCCCAGCATCTTGATAAACAATATCAATGTTTTTGTGAATGCTGAATCGCTTTTGGTAATCTGTCGACTTTAAAAGAAGTAGTGCTGCTTTAGCATCTTCTTCGGTGTATAGCGGCTCGGGTTTACTGTGCTTGGAGTATCCTTTCTTTAGAGCATACTCGGCTTCTTCTTCTTGCAAGCGAGCAGAATCCATCAACATAATCTCCATCAGATCATGCGTAGGTCTGGTACAATATACAGGACCAGTAAATCCTTGTTTTACCAGCTTGGGTAAATAACCAGTATGATCGATGTGAGCATGGGTAATTACAACGGCATGTATATCGGCAGGCACAACCGGAAAATCTAACCGATTGCGCAGCCGTAATTCTTTTAATCCTTGAAAAAGTCCACAATCAACCAGAAAACGAAAACCATCTACCTCGAGTAAGAATCTTGATCCGGTAACACTCTTCGCACCACCCAGAAATTTTATTGATACATCCATGTATTCGTTCTTAAAAGGTACGGTTGCTTTGCTGCTTAATTTTGAAAGGTATTTAATACACTTTACAAAATGTAATCGGTACTCAAAAACGCTGATTCACGGTTACGGATAATATTACTCATCATCTGTTTATTTGAATCTGTCGCTTTTGTAGCGACCAGTGTTCGAATTGAAAATACACGCAATGCATCAGCTACTGATAGTGTACCTTCTGCAGAATCCTTTCTTCCATTAAATGGAAAGGTATCTGGCCCTCGCTGACTTTGCGCATTTAAATTGATTCTACCAACTTGATTAACAAATGCATCCATTAAACGTGCAACACGCGCAGAGTCTTCACCAAAAATACTTACCTGCTGCCCAAAGTTTGAGTTCACTACATAGTGAATGGCTTCGTCATCATCATCAAAAGGAACGATAGGAACCAATGGTCCAAATTGTTCTTCTGAATAAATTCTCATTTTTTCATTTACCGGATAGAGCACAGCCGGATAAAAAAATGTTTCTGCTGATTCTCCACCCATTTCATTTACAACGGTAGCGCCATGCGTTTTAGCATCAGCGACTAATTCGTTCAAGTAGTCTACTTTACCAGGTTCCGGTAACGGTGTTAAACTCACGCCTGCATCCCATGGCATACCGGGCTTTAATTTGCTAACACCTTCATTGAATTTTTTGATAAACACCTCTACAATACTGCGATGTACAAATAGAATTTTTAGTGCCGTGCAACGCTGACCGTTAAACGATAGTGATCCGGCAATACACTCACTTACGGCATTGTCTAAATCGGCATCGGGCAGAACGATAGCCGGATTTTTAGCATCTAAACCCAAAATAGCTTTAAGTCGATGAGGTTTGGGATGTAATCGCTTTAATTCATTGGCGCCTTTATTGGTACCGATAAAAGCAAAGACATCTACTTTACCCGATTCCATCAGAGCACCTACTGTTTCGCGACCACGACCATAAATAATATTAATAACACCAGCAGGAAAGCTACTTCGAAATGCTTCCAGCAACGGTCTGATTAATAATACACCATATTTGGCTGGTTTAAATATGACTGTATTCCCCATTATTAATGCGGGAATAAGTGTCGTAAAAGTTTCGTTTAGCGGATAATTGTACGGCCCCATACACAACGATACGCCTAGTGGCACACGCCTGATCTGCGCCATAAAACCTTGTTCCTCCACTAGCTTCGCAGCGTTACGATCGAGATCCTTATATCCTTTAATGGTATCTATAATATAATCGCAGGTGCGATCAAATTCTTTTTCAGAATCTTTAAGCGATTTGCCGATTTCCCACATGAGCAATTTTACTACTACATCGCGCTGCATACGCATTGCTTCCAAAAATTTTTCGATGTGTTCTATGCGCTCGGTTACACTTTTAGTAGGCCATTCTCCACGTCCCAGATCGTACGCCTTAACTGCGGAGTCTAACGCCTCCAGCGATTCTTTGCTTGTTAACAGCGGGGTGCTGCCGATTACTTTTTGTACATTTGTGCCGTTTACATTGGTGAATACCGGACTTAGCACTGGGTTTTGATTTCCTGTCCAGGTCTTTAACTCACCATCGATAAGGTATTCGCGTTGTTCGATGGGTTCATCGAGGTGAAAAATTTCAGGAATGTTTTCTTCCGAAGGAAAAACTGAAGCAAAACGATGATTCATGTATAGGTGGTTTAAGGGTTGGTTGTACAAATTGATACGCCAGATGAAGTGCCGATTCGTTCGGCACCGGCAGCGATTAGTGATGCGGCTTGTTCGGCAGTCTTAATACCGCCAGAAGCTTTTATACCAACGTGTGCTGGCAAACTATTTTTCATGATCGTAATATTTTCTGTTGTAGCACCTTGATGCGCAAAACCAGTTGATGTTTTTACAAAATCAGCACCAGCATCAGCACATAATTTACATGCTTCTACCAGCTCGGCTTCAGCAAGATAAGCAGTCTCTACAATTACTTTCAATAACTTCTGGTAATCATGTGCTAGCTTACTGCATTTAGCTACTTCTATTTTTGTCCATGGGATACCGGTTTTAAACGATGTTATATTCCAGACCACATCTATTTCATCAGCACCGTTATCGATTGCACGTTTAATTTCATCGAGCTTTGTTTCTGTCATAGAATACCCAAACGGAAAACCTGCAACGGTCACTAAAAGAATTTTATCGCTGCCGATTTCACGTTTGGCTCGCTTAACCCAAAAGGGAGGTACACATATACCCAAAAATCCATGACACTTAGCTTCGTCTACCAAGGCGTCAATATCCTTAATGGTTAGTGTGGGACTTAAATTGGTGTGCTCTATGTACGCAGCTAAGTTCATTACCCGAAGGTAAGCAGTAATGAACTAGCATAAAACCAAACACCAAAAGGTGTTTTACTAAAACCAGAAGGTAAAATTTAATTTATCGTGCAAAGGGATAAAAAGCATTCAGTATAAATTAGACAAAATGGAGTATAGAATTCTACTCAAATACTTTAATCTAACTGCTTCATGCTAGTTTATAATTTCATTTAACTTTTCCCAAATATCATCTTGAAAAAGAAAGGGTACTAAAGAGTTATCAGGAGCATCGCCCATACGAATAACGATAAGTTTTTTAGAGGGCACAATATTAATAAGCTGTCCGTTTTTACCCATAGCAGCGTACATGTCTGCTGGTGCATTTGGTGTTAGCGAAATCGGAAATACACTTTGTAAACCAGGAGCCATAAACGATGATTTACCATTCAACCAAGTAAGGTAGCCATACGATAGATTAAAATTTTGAGAGGTGCTGGAAAGCAGTGAAACATAATCTTCAGGAATGACTTGCGTTTCGTTCCAATTTCCATTGTTCAATAAGAGTAAACCAAAGCGAGCCATTGAGCGCGCAGTACTATAGTAAACATTGTTATCACCCGTTTGAATATACTGCCCATCCATGCCGATCGTGTTTTTTACTTTTTCGGTTAAAGAGGCATTTAATGTTTTGCCTGTAGCATCTGCGAGTACATCATCTAATAACGTATAGGGTGCGTTGTGATACGCCCAACGCGTACCCGGCTCTGCACTATATTGCAAACACGCTGGCGTGGTACAATCAGGATTGGCAACGGCATCATCTAATCCACTTGTCATGGTGAGTTGATGCCTAACGGTAATTCTGTTTTCTTGTTCCAAAGTAAGACTTGTCCAGCCCGTCCCTAAGTAATCAGAGGTTTTCGCATCAAAATCTAACGTACCTTCTTCTTGAGCAATGCCCGCTAAAACGGATGTAAGTGTTTTTCCGGCAGAAGCCCAATACCAATTACTGGAAGCCACAAAATCTGCATTCGTATTCACTAACTGTTTTCCAAAATATTTTTCCACTACAATTTTTCCATTGTACAATAGAATAAAAGCGCGGGTGTTGTTCGTCTCTAAAAAATCATTCAAATCTTCTAGTTTCGTTACATCCCAACCCAAGCTAGCAGGTGTTGTTGTCTCCCAATCACCCGTACTATTCGGAGGGAAATAAGGCTTAATAGGTGTGGTATCCTCGTTGTTATCGCAACCGAAAAAAAATAGAAGTGCGCTAGCCAGTATACAATTCGTAAAACGCATTATAGTCATAAGATCAGTTATTAATTACTTTGATCACTCCGTTCTCAAATCTATTTGTAAACACTAACATTAATCGCATGGTTCGAAAACAAAACCATTAACAACCAATCTTGTATAAATAAATCAATCTGATGTTAAACTCAGTGAATTCTGAGTGATGCTGAGTGGTAGGAAGAACTCTAAAGAGATGATGAAGTGAACGCCATCAATACTGGTGATTAAATTAAAATACTCACTATTAATTAGTTCTATAGTAAATCCGGATCGGTTAGCTGCCCCAGAAATAAAATTATACCACTGTGTTTTTCCCGGATCGTAAACAGGAAAGGTTTATCGATAGTGATTTTCATGGGTTTAGATGGCCCCGCACTTGTCGTTTCAATTCCGATAGCCGTTGCTGCCGCTGCCTCTGAACCTTCTTCATTTACTTCTAAAAAAGATTGATGAATAACTTGTCCTACTTTAAGGGGAGGTGTTGGCCCTTCAAAAAGAAGCGGATAACCAGTCATTAGCATTCCCATTTGCCCGAGTGATGACTTCAGATCGCCTTCCCATTTCATTTTAAACTTTGGCAATTCAAGTTCGACACTAATGGAATCTGATTCGTTGATTAAACCATTGAATGATTGTGCATTCATTTCTTCTACGATAAGCGGAAGATGTTCGTAGTTGTGTGGCATCAATATCGTAAAGCTGAACTGACCGTTGCCATAGGGTATATCCAATAATTGAAAATCCGATGTAGATTTATACTTCATGGAAACACCTTTTGAGAACATCATATCTACCTGTGTAGTTGCTCCAGATAAAGTTGTGAAGGGCGCCCCTTTTGTTTTGGATTTATCGAACTGATGCGTCCAGTCGCCTTTGAAGTAAATAGCATTTACCAGAAACATCACGTGATCCGGATTAATCTCTTTAATAAGATCTTTAATCCGATTGTTGGTTTTACTTTCCACCCAATTGTTGATGATATCCTTCGATGCAGGGTTATTAAAATCAAGACCCTTTATTTTTCCATCATAATAGTTTTCAATCACCGATGCGAAGCGGCCGTTAACAGTTAAGTCCTCTTTATACCAAACCGAATTGGCCAGCCCGAAATTGACCTTTTTGTCCATAGACAACAACAGACTAGTAAGATCGCGGAAGCCTTCATTCACTTCTTCGGCAGTAAAATCCTTAAAGTCGATGGTGTTCAAAATACTTTCTCGTACATCGCCTTCTGCACCATTCAACAACATGCCAAGCGCCATACTTACACTAAGCGGAGAAATGAATGAGTTATTTGTAGCCTCCGTGGGCAAATTCCGAAACAGATTAAAGGCGAAATCATTTGAACTCTTTGACGCTTGATTCTCAATAGCTGAGAGCGTCCTGAGGTTAGGTGTATTATCGGGATCGGGTGTAATGGCTGTTTCTTGGCAGGCAGAGAAAACAATAATCAACAGAATTAACGCTAATCTCTTCATGATATGTATAGTTTGGGATTGTTACGTTAACATAGACACGCCCTAAGAAATAAAAGTTGGGTTATTGAAACCTAGCCCTTAGGGGCACGCTTCGTTGATAAAAATTTCACCTGTCCAAAATCACTCTTAATGGCGAATGCCACATTCTTTACAGAATTTCATTTTATGCGCTGGGCGTTTTTTTGGTGGGCGCTTGTGGCCGAAGTACATGGGGTCAGAATATTGCGGCTTATCCATCATCTTCTCATTTTCTCTGCGTGTTTTTTCCAGTTGCTCTAACCGCTGGTAATACTTACGCTCATTATCGTACGTTGGCCCGGCTGATTTAGAAACTTTTTTGGATTGCTTGGGCGCATTTTCTGCACGCGGATAATTTGGATCAATAGAACTTGGCTGGCCAATAACTGGTTGAGAAGTGGAAGACTCGATCTTCTTTTTTTTCTTGGATGATTGTGCCAGCGTGTTCGCACTCATCAACATGAAGACACTACAAAAAATTAAATATCGCATAAGCATAGTACAAAGATATTAACTGCCACAGCTTGCAAAAATTATAAGTGTGATGTTTAAACGATAAACTAATCGGTTAACGTTGTTGATCAGCGATAAAACGAAACAACCCCCGGTTACCCAGAGGCTGTTCAATCCTAACCCCAAAATCTTAACGAAGTATATTTTCACCTAGTATTAACTATCTACTCTTTGCTTCCATCATGGTTTGTTGCCTTCTGTACAACCACGGAGGCGTAGGATTTTCTTCCTTCCATAAACCTCTCCCTTTCTGCTGTGCAAAACTGCGATAAGGCTCTAATTCTGGATTGGGGTTTTTCTCAGCTGTCCAAGCTAAACCCTCCTTCAACATATCTACTCGCGGATCATCCACCCCATTTACCAATATCTCACCTAGCAAATTTCCCCAGCGATCTTTACCTTTTATAGAGAGTGAAACATTCTTTCGCAATACCAGTTTTTCAAGGTATTTCTTGGCGACATCGCCATAGGCTTGACCCAACTCCGGGCTATCAATTCCGATTAGCATAACACGCTTTGTTTCACCATCCACTCCGGCTACTTCTACGGTATTACCATCAATCACTAAAACAACCTTACCGTTTGTGGGAGTGGCCATGACCACTACCGACAAGAAAATTACCCCGAATAAGATTGTTATTTCTTTCATCTATTAGTTGTGTCTGATTTTTAAGGAACAGATGGAATCGCTTGTTCTATTATCACTTAACGCAGTGCATGACAGTTTCATCTGAATTGCGTATTCCTTTAAATCAATGCAAAGGTGAACTACTTTCATGCATTTGTTTGTGGACATAACCGTAAGGGCTTTCATATGTAAGTTTATGTACAAACTTTACACCCAATGGGAATACTGTTGGTTTAACAAAAATTTAACCAAAAACGATATAGTGTATAGACACACCGATATACCTCTTTATCAAAAAAATTTCCCCTGTACAATTTCAGAATGGGAAGTATGAAGCAACTTCAAGATACTATTTACAATACTGATCGATCTGAAAGCGCGCTTTGGCATCACCAAATTCAACTGCTTTACGCCAATCGAAACACGCTTTGTCTTTTTCTTTTAACTGATAATAAAAATTTCCGCGCTGCTTATAAAATGATGCATTCTTGGGCTCAACACGAATAGCTTCATCCATATCCGATACTCCGGCTCCAAAATCATCGAGTTGCGATTTACATGTTGCTCTGTTATAATAAGCCTGCGCATCTTCTTTGTTCATTTGAATAACGCGGTTATAATCCAGTATGGCTCCTTCAAAATCCTCCAGTCCTTCTTTAATGAGCGCTCGGTTAAAGTGTGCATCTACATTTTTGGGATCTAAATCTATGGCTTTGTTTAACTCCAGCACGGCAGACTTTGTGTCTTCCAAGGCAATGTATGCGCGGCTTTTATTCACAAACAAGGCTACTGTATTTTCACCTTCCTTTTGCGCGCTTTCAAAATCGCTAATGGCACCTTTAAACTCTTCTTCCTCTAACTGCATCATACCACGTTTAAAGAATACATCTTTATTCTTTACACCCGCAGCAATAAGCTTATCGTAATAATCGCGAGCTGGAGTAAATTTCTTTACACCGTAATATGCATCTCCGAGCAACCGATAAAGTTCTGGGTCTGGCTTCTCCGTAAGTTTTTCCACCTCTCTATAATCTTTGATGGCATCGTCAAGCTTATTCATTTTTGAGTAGGCTAGTCCACGATTTTCATACGCTTTGGTATAATCTTGCTTTTTATTAATGGCTTCAGAAAAATCGGTAATAGCCAACGGGTAATTTTCCTGATTAAAATATGCCTTACCGCGATTGTTAAAAAGTACCGGATCTTTTAATCCGAGTGTTACAGCTTGCGTGTAGTCTTGTATTGCTTCGGCCAATTTTTGAAGCACAAATTTTGTATCACCCCGATGAAAATAGGCTGATGCCAACTTGGGATCTTTCTCGATAGCTTGGTTAAAATCAGTGATGGCCGCATCAAATGATTTTGCATCATAACGACAATACCCACGCATATCGTAAGCTGTGGCATCCGCAGTACCCATAGTAATGGCTTTGTCTAAATCCGTAAAGGCAGCTTTATAATCTTTACTCATGTAGTGCGCTGTACCGCGTTTAAAATATAACTCCGTGCCTGTTAGCCCACTCTCAATCGCTTTGGTAAAATCAGGTATTGATTTCTCGTAGTCCTTCACTTCAAAAAAAGATAGCCCTCGCGTGGCGTATACCTGATTGTCTTTGGTGCCATTATCAATGGCTTTAGTTAGATCATTCGCAGCCGTTTGAAAATCTTTGGTAAAGTACCGCGCTGTACCCAGCATGGCGTACTCATCGGCACTTACTTCGCCTCGTGTAGCCACAATGGCCAGATCGGCTACTACTCCTGCATATTCTTTTAATTGATACCGAGCCGCTGCGCGATTCTTTAAAGCTTGTGTATAATCTTTTTTAATACCCAAAGCGCGATCAAAATCGGCAATCGATTCTTTCGCTTGATTAGCTAATAATTTAGCCTTACCTCGATTGTTATAAATTACTTCGTCATTGGCGCCAAGCACAATGGCTTTATCGTAAGACCCAATAGCGCCTGTAAAATTATTTTGTTTGAATTGGGCATTACCAAGCTGGTAATAGATGTCTTTATTTTTTGTTCCTAATGAGGAGGCTTTTTCTAAAGAAGGGATAGCCTCCTTTTCTTTCTGGGAGGCAATGTATGACAAACCTAAGGCCTCATACACGGGTAGATCAGCCTTACCTTTTTGTACTGTTTTTTCTAAATCAATAAGTGCCGCTGGATAAGCCTTTTGTTGAAAAGATGCTTTTCCTCTAATACTATACAACTCATCTTCTTTTTCGCCACCCATTTCTGCGGACGTGAGTGCTTCTATGGCTCCTTTGTAATCACCACCTTCATAACGCAAGTAGCCAGTGTATAGCAATACTTTACTGTCGGTTACTCCGGCTTTCACAGCTTTTTCCAAATAAGGTTTCGCAGCTTCTTTTTTACCACTCACATAGTAAGAAATACTCAGCATCTTTAATACATCAGCTGTCTCACCTTCGGCACCTTTTGCCTTCTCCAAATCTTCAATGGCTCCGGTATAATTTTTACTTAAATAGT
>CAYNKN010000021.1:17083-17809 GCA_964397805.1 uncultured Chryseolinea sp.
GACCAAACTCCTGTATTATCAACTAACGTAGCCGTACCTCTATTGGCTAATGCCTTGGTGTACGAAGCATTCAGTTGAATAGCTTTGCTAAAATCAGCAATTGCACCAGCCATATCGTTGGTATTCATTTTAGCCTTGCCGCGATTATTATACAGTATAGCATCTGATGCGCCAGCCTTCACGGCATTATCATATTGTTTTATCGCATTAGCGAAATCATTTTTCATAAACTTGATATCACCCAGATTTTTAAATGCTTCTGCATCATTCGCACCCAGCGACATTGCCTTCTCTAAATCCTTTGCAGCATTGTCGTAGTCCTTTTGCACAAATCCAGCATTCCCTTTATAAAGAAAAACTTCTTTTGTAGCAATACCTGCCGTTATAGCACGACTTAGTGTTTCGATGGATGCAGCGTATTCTTTGTTTTGGTATTGACAGGTACCTAATTGATAAAACACATCTTTATCGGTAAGCCCTAACGATACGGCTGCTGATAGATTTTTAGTTGCTTCGGTACAGTTATTTTGTTGCGCATAACTGAGCCCTGCCATACGAAATACGTCTTTATCTTTTACTCCCTTTTGTACGACTTTCCCTAATGCATCAGCAGCGCCACTATAATCTTGTAAAGTATATTTTGCTGTTCCTACTTTTTGATAAATTTCTACATCAGCCCGGCCAGCGGTTAATAGTTTTTCGAAGTCAGCAATACTGCCTTTCCAG
>CAYNKN010000022.1:0-17590 GCA_964397805.1 uncultured Chryseolinea sp.
GCGACTAACTTTTGCGGGCATAGCATTTTCCATGGCCATTGGCGTTAAACTTATTCCGATTATTTTTTTGCCAGTTTTTTTAGCCATGGTTGATTGGCGAAAATCGATATATTTTTTTCTGGTTGTTGGTGTAAGTACGGTGCTACTATTTGTTCCTATTTATGATCAAAACGTATTGGCTGGTTTTCAACATAGTTTAGGATACTACTTTACAAAGTTTGAGTTTAATGCAAGTGTGTATTACCTCGTACGCGAATGGGGTTTGTGGTATTATGGATATAATATCATTCAATCTGTTGGTTGGAAGTTAGGCGTGCTTAGTGGCTTACTCATTTTATTTATTTCTTTTTATAAGAAACCACATTCCGTATTTGATTTTTTAACGAATGATTATGAACCTCCAATAAAAGTAAATCCATTTTATCGATGGCTATGGATAGTACTCGTTTATTTCCTTTTTACAACTACCCTCCATCCTTGGTATATTACTACCTTACTTATGCTCTCGGTTTTTACTACCTATCGCTTTGTTGTTGTATGGACCGCCCTAATTTTCTTAACCTATTTGGGTTATTCGGTTAATTCGTATGAAGAAAATTTATGGATTACCTTTTTTGAATACAGTGTTGTGCTTGGATATCTGGTATGGGAAATTAAATCTAATCCATGGTTTGATGATTTCAAGCAACTCAATTCGTAATATTTTTTATGCTATGTAAGTGGATGTAGATATATGTGCATGTTAGCTTTTATTTTCACTTAATGGATAAAAGAATTCATTACCTTGCTGAAAATAATAATGATTATGAAAACAAAGCTTGTAGTAAACAGTAATGGCTCACTAAAGGTAGAAGGTGAATTTGAAATTGTTGATAAAGATGGTAACGCGTATGGCTTGCAAGGAAGAACCCTTGTTTCGTTATGCCGTTGTGGTAATTCTGCAAATAAACCTTTTTGTGATGGTGCGCATAAGGGTCATTTCGAACATGATGCAAAGGCTTTTGATTTACCACCAAAAAAAGTTTAGCAACACTAATTATTTAGCGTTGCAAAATCTGGCGCTACTAGAAATGGTAATATCTACTTAACAAACGTATCTTGGATATATCGTAATATTACGATGATTATAAAGATTTGAATAGTAGAAAATAAATGATGGTTTACCCGGCACTCCTTCAGTTTATCAAACAAGCCCAGAAAAATTTTTCAAAGCTCTCCAAAGAACGTAAAATAGCACTCACGTTAGTAGCGAGGTACATTGAACAACACGATCCAGCCAGTTTAATTTTTGTTTGTACACACAATTCACGGAGAAGTCATATCGCACAACTTTGGGCTCAGACGTTAGCCGCGCATTTTGACTTTAAAAATGTAAGAAGTTATTCGGGCGGAACAGAAACTACTGCGTTTAACCCTAGAGCTGTGCAGGCCATGCGTAGTGTGGGGTTCCGCATAGATGAAGTAGTGTCCGGTGAAAATCCGCACTATCACGTTTTTTTTTCAGATGATGAAGAAGCGATTACGGTTTATTCAAAAATTTATAATGACGCAGCTAATCCACAAACTAATTTTTGTGCTGTAATGACTTGTTCGCATGCCGATGAAAATTGTCCGTTTATTCCGGGCACGAAAGCACGAATAGCATTAACCTATGATGATCCTAAGGATTTTGATAACACACCACAGGAATCTGAAAAATATGCCGAACGTGTAACACAAATTGGTACGGAACTTCTTTATGCTTTTTTGTTGGTGGGCAAATAAGAAGTACCGGTTAGCGAATATTGATGCTGCTGTTTAAAGTTTACTAAGCCTATACAATTTAAGAATTTGTATTGGCTACGGTTTCTTGTAGTAGTTCTAACGTAATGGGTTTTATCAGGTAGGTTTTAATTTCGGGAACCGTTTTAGCGCGATTCATATCGATAGGATGATTGGAAGAGCTGATAATATGAATTTCTATCTTTTTGCTAAGCTGGTCTTTAATATTTTGAAAGGCCAAAATAAATTCCCATCCATCTACATCGGGCATGTATAAATCTAATAGTATAATATCGGGTAAATGTTGTGGATCATTTTTATGATGGATTAGATAATCAATGGCACCATCGGCTTTATTGTAAATTGAAATGATATCTGCTAGTGAGCCTAATTCGGTTAGCCGCTGAATATAGAACGACACCATGGGGTCGTCATCAATAATCCAGAGGTTACTAATTTTTTTTGCCATACGCTCTACTTATGCTTTTTATTTCTAAATATAAAGATAGGTAACTTCATTTTGTTATTTTTTGTGTAGTCGATAGCAAAAAAAAGATGCAGGTAACTACTTACCTGCATCTTTAATACGTATAAATGCGGTTTTAATCAGACTATTTCTTTACAGGCTGTTTCGAAATCGATTCGGCAAGTTTAACAGCTTCGTAGGCATTAACGATTCCCCCTGAGCTGCTAAGTTGATTGAACTCGGTTAGTTCTTGCGAGCCCGGTTTGGTTACACGAAGGCGATCAAATTTGCGTGTTGATTGCTGTAAGATATCTTTTACTTGAATCGCTGTTAAATCAGGAAAGTATGACATTAACAACGCTGCTACACCTGCTGTTGCTGGAGCGGCCATGCTTGTGCCTTGCAAATCTTCATAGGTGTTGTTAGGTGTAGTAGAATAAATTTGTACACCTGGCGAAAACAGATCAACAGATTTTTTTCCATAGTTAGAAAACGATCCTACAAAGTTATCGTCTTTTCCCCATGCAGAGGCACCAATGGTTAGCCATGTTTTTGCTTCGCCTCCCGAAGAATAGGTCTTACTCGGATAGTTTTGTTCTTTATCTAAATCTTTTCCATCGTTACCTGCTGCGTGAATCAAGAGTACACCTTTCGATTCGGCATACTTCACCGCCTTGTCGACTAATTCTTTATCTGGCGAGAAAGCTTTGCCAAAGCTCATGTTAATGATGTGAGCTCCATTATCAACAGCATAGATAATCGCATTCGCAATATCTTTATCGCGTTCATCGCCATTGGGCACTGCACGAACAGACATGATGCGTACATTGTCGGCAATACCTTTTATACCCAAATTATTATTTCTATTTGCGCCAATAATACCCGCCACATGGGTGCCGTGTTTAGGATCGGGCCCCGCTACATTATTATTGCCGTAATATTTTTCTGTTTTATCGTTGGGGTTGTCGCCTACTAGTTCACGCGAATCAAACTCCAGATTATAGCCATACTCTACAGCAACGCGGTAATGATCTACACCTTCTTTTAATTGAATAAGGTATTCATTAAGCTCCACCAGAAATTCATTTACAGCAATATCTTCTTCAATATTTTGAAAAACATTAGTGAGCGTTTGTTTTGCGAAAAGTAAAGTATCGTTGCTGGCATTTACCGTGGCGAGTAATGATTTGGTAACGCCCTGCACACCAAGATTTTTACTGATGATACTATCGCAAAAACCAATGGTATTGTAGGCGTTTACATATTGTTCAAATTGTTCATTGTATTGGTCGTACTGCGATTTGTTAAATTTGAAATCGCGATCGTACTTTGTTTTAACACGCTTCCAGTATTCGTATTCGGATTTATTTTTTTTGGTAACTTTTTTCTCATCGATATTTTCATAGAGTGGTTTTAGTCGGGCATATTCGCGCGTTACTTCGTAGGTATCTTCATTAACATCACCATTTTTTCCACCAATAAAGCTCCACCCAAATACATCATCTATATAACCATTCTTGTCGTCATCAATTCCGTTACCCGGAATTTCACCCGGGTTTACCCAGATCACATCTTTTAAATCTTCGTGATCAATATCAATTCCCGAGTCAATTACGGCCACTACAACAGTGCGCGATGGCTTTCCTTTTAATAATGTGTTATAACTTCGCTCAACACTTACACCTTGTAATTGGTCTGTTTCGGGGTCAAGTAGGAACCAATCTTTAGGAACAACGGTAGTATCTGGATCTTGTAAGGCCGTTGCCGATACCCAAAAAGAGTTGGCCGATAACCAGAAAAACAGAATAATCAATGGCCACGAATTTCTTTTCATCATAAAGTATGTGTTTTCAATAAAATTGAGACGCAATATAATTGTGAAGCAGTTAATCTTACCAGCAATTATTTCAGTGGTATGTGCATTCAAAAAATTGCAAAAGCTCTGTCGATCTTACTTCTGTGGGTGAAGCCAAGGATATGTCGGTTCTGGTAGTCCGAATACCCCGACCTTTGATGCTCACAACTACTACCACTAATATGATTCTAGTATTTACCACTTTCGGAGTTTTTTATGGTATCTTTTTTTGGAATGTTGTTCGTTTAAAAACTCAGAACGACCAGTGAATAGCAGATCGCGCTAACAATAACTTTGATAAAAGGCTGCCAGGCACATAGAAACCTGTTTTTTGCGACTTTTATTTCTATTACAAACCGATTTCAAATCGTCCAGATTTTTTAGGTAACTTTACTTGCTTCTCTTTAAAGTTATCGCTATGTCAAGGCTTAATACTTCCCTTTTTACTGGTTTGTTCGTGCTCATTCTATTTCATGGTATGGCACAGGCTCCTAAGATTGTCATAAATCCCATGGGGCATTCAGCCAAAATCCATAATCTTATTTTCACGCCCGATGGAAAGCGGATTATTTCGGTTTCTGAAGATAAATCAGTCCGTGTTTGGAGTGCCGAATCCGGAGAGATGATCAAGAAGTTTGAGTCAGAAATTGGCGATGGCCCGGAGGGTATGTTTTACAGTTCTGCATTATCACCCGATGGTAAATTATTGGCAGTAGCTGGTTACAAAGTGAATTCAGAAAAGGAGAACTACATTATAGTAATTGATTTAGAAAAAGGTGTGCAGGTTAGCACCGCTGTAGGTCATTTAGATGTTATTAATACGCTTAGCTTTAGCAGCTCCGGAAAATATTTAGCCAGTGGTGGAGCCGATAATTTGGTAAAAGTGTGGGCGATAAAAAACACACCTTTGCTGAAGGCAGTAGTAACCCTTAATATTCCCTCGCAAGTAGCCAGCATATCGTTTAATCCACAAACACAAGATTTGGCCGTTGCGCATGAAGGAAAAGATATCCTTGTATTTCCGCTGGCCGGGCTCGATAAAGGCTTCACAAAATTTCTCCCCAAAACCCTGAAGCGGCATAAAGCTAACGTGCAAAAAGTTTTATATGCTCCAGATGGCGTATACCTCGCCAGTTGTAGTTTTGACAACGAGTTTATTTTATGGCGTGGTGATGGCAGCATTGTAAAAGAATTTGACCGACTTGCCAATCCGATTAATGCTATTGCGTTTTCATCCGACTCAAAAATTTTAGTAGGCTTAGATGTAGCCGGCAAAGGATATAGCTGGTCGGTACCGGGTGGTGCCAAGTTTACCGATTATACCGCGCATGATAATACAGTTTTTGCTGCGGCTTTTGCTCCTTCGAATACGGGTAATTATATAGTTGCCTCGGCAGGGGGTATCAATAATGAAATACTACTTTGGAATCCGATTAATGGTTTAACCCTGCGTAGAATAAAAGGTAAGGGAAGCGCCATTCAAGATATCTCATTTGGTAATGGCTTAGAGCTTTTCATCAGTCGCGATTTTACTAAAAACGGAAAACCTCAATATAAATCGAGTTTCAATTTTGCTTCGCTTGTTGTAAACCGAAACCCAGGTCAGTTTTCGTCAAAAACTCAAGACAATAAAGATGTTGTTCAAACTGATGTGAATGTAATTAGTTTGCCAAAGGGTAAATCAATTCGAACAGACCCCAATCAAGATGGCCGAATATTAGATTACCAAGTTATTACTGATGGAAATATTGTGGTAGCCAGCGATTTTTCGTTGAAGATGTTCGATCGCAATGGATTTCTTAATAAAGAGTTTGTTGGTCATTATGGTGCTGTACGTAGTGTAACGCTAAGTGCCGATGGACAATACCTGGCATCTGGCGGAGAGGATCAATCCATTATTTTATGGAAGCTTTCTGAAAGTGGTTATGCACCATCACTTCGTCAGGCGTTTGATGGAGCAGACTGGAGTAAATTCTTTTCTTCATTGCCTATGGATTCGCTTACCTATGAGCCCACAAAAAAAGCTTGGCGCGATGTTATTGATTTCTTAAAAAGTAACGGTAACAAAACATTTCGCAACATCGATGAAGTTTACAAAACATTGGGTGAGGTTGTTATTCCGTTTGCTACACTTTTTCTAACCGAAGATAATGAGTGGGTATGCTGGACTCCACGCGGTTATTTTTCGTGCTCTTCTTCTGGCGGGCATTACTTTGGCTGGCATGTTAATCGGGGCATTAATCAGTTAGCTGATTTCTTTTCGGCAGAACAGTACTTCGAAATTTTATATCGCCCAAAAGAAGTAGCAAAAAGTATTACCGAGGGCAAACGTGTGGAGGATATTCTTCGCGAATCCGGTGAGCGTATTTTTGATCTCACCAAACTTCATCGACCGTCAGCAGGTATTTTTGATATTACAGCTACTACCCGATCGACCGATTTATTGCATTATGATAAAGGTAAATTTTATACACGCGCACGCACCATTCCGATTACCGTAGATGTGTACGATGGTGGTGGTGGTGTGAAAGAGATTAACATTTATCAGAATGATAAACTTATTATTTCCGATACCACAGTTCGAACTTCTATAGAAGGGGAGAAGCGTTCAATAACATTTGCTGTGGAGATGATAAATGAAGTAAACGAGTTTCGGGTAAAGGTGATGAACTTCCAAAAAATTGAATCGCGACCAGATATACTTAGCGTAGAGTATACCGGAGAAGCGATTGCCACATCATCCTTACATATTTTGGCGGTAGGTATCAATCAATATCAAAACACTTCGTACAATTTAAATTATGCACAACCCGATGCTAAGTCGTTTGTAGATAAAATTAACGAAACTGGTAAATCGATTTATAAGAGTATTAATCGTGTAGAGATTTACGATAAAGACGCTACTAAAGATAATATCTTGAAAGGGTTTAAGGCAATCATGTCGCGTGCGAAATCAGAGGATGTATTTTTATTTTATTATGCCGGGCACGGAACATTAGATGCTGATAAAGATGACGAGTATTATCTTGTTCCCACCGATGTAACAAAGCTTTACGGTGATCCTATGCAATTACAAGCTAAAGCGATTTCGGCATCAGAGCTAAAAGAATATTTGCTGGGAGTAAAGGCACAAAAACAAATTGTATTAATGGATGCCTGCCATTCTGGAGGAGCCATAAAATCATTCCAGACACGCGGTGCTGCTGCCGATGAGAAGGCTATTGTGCAGCTTGCGCGCAGCTCGGGAACAGCCTTAATTGCCGCAAGTGGTTCTAAACAGTTTGCCACCGAGTTTGAAGAGCTGCGTCATGGTGTTTTTACTTTTGCGTTACTCGAAGGACTTTCTGGTAAGGCCGATGCCAGTGGCGATAAAAAGATTACCATTAATGAATTGAAACTTTATATGGATGAACGGGTACCTGAACTAACTAAGAAATATGGCGGAAAGGAACAATACCCAACTGGCTTCATTATGGGTAACGATTTCCCAGTTTCGGTAATTGAATAATAATGGTTTGATGTGGTGGTTAATAGTGGCTTTCTAACAGCCAGATTGAATGATCAGCTTCACTCTATGAAAGCTGCTCCACTATTAGTAAACAGAAAGTGTAAAACCAGCATTGTATAAAATAAAAAAGAGTCACTCTTGCGGGTGACTCTCTTTTCAAAAGATCTTAAAAGAAATTAATCTATAAATATCTTCTTAGTCGATTACTTTAACGTTCACGGCATTCATGCCTTTCTTACCACGTTCTTCTTCGTATTCAACTTGATCGTTTTCACGGATCTCATCGATAAGACCTGAAGAATGGACAAAAATGTCCTGGTTTGAATTTGACGGTTTAATGAATCCAAAACCTTTGGCTTCATTAAAGAATTTTACTGTTCCTTCCATTATTAATAAATTTTTAACCGACACAACATAAAAAATTACCAGGCGTGTGTCAGTGCCTGCTAACTTGCCATAATGTTTCTTGAATTTTTTTACTCAGGAAAGAGTAATTAAAGGACTTGAAAAATTATTTAATCAACTTCAGTTCTTGCGATCTGTTATTAAAATGCTCTGCAAGGTAGGTAATCAATGAGTAGCATCCTAATCTTTCTTTGGCCTGTTTTAAAATACCCATGTTTATTCTTTCGTAAGTTCAATGAAATTATACTTTACGATCTACTTTAACCACGATAAGGTGCTCAATTAAGTTGTTATTCAACTAAAACATGAATTCGAATTGGCGTTGGCCTGCTTGTAAATTTTTAAGTCGCATGGCTGCACGTCTTTGTAATAAATAATCATTAAAGCCCTGCATGCATTCAATGGGTTGGTTAGTTAATCTTCCTTTTTCAACCTGTGTTGCAGAATCGTTTTCATCATTATATAAGGTGTCTAATGGGGAGAATACGGCCTTTTGGTTTACAATAACCACATGGAGGTACACCATCGTTGCCGAAATATGCGAATGCCCAAGTAGTTCTTTTATAGATACAATATTGAGCCCTTGCTCTAATAAGTGGGTAGCATAGGTATGCCTGAAGGTATGTGGTGATACCCTCTTTTTGATAGTCGTTCTGCATTTGGCTATTCGAATTGCTTCTCTAATTCCGCCTAATGAAAGAGCGTTAAAATTTTTTCCATTAAACAACCATTGAATGGGTTTCTCATGTGTAAGGTATTGTTTAAGATAAACACGGAGTTGCATCCCGATAGGAACATACCTGTCTTTCGAACCTTTTCCATTTCGTACATGAATGAGGTTTCGATCAAAATCAATGTCTTGAATTTTAAGTTTGCGTAACTCTCCACAACGCAGTCCGCAGCCATAGAGAACCCGAATAATTGTACGGTGTTTTAATAACATCGGAGCCTGGAGTAGCGCTTGCACTTCTTGCCTACTAAGAATAACGGGCAATTTTTTACTACTTTTTAATGCAGGTAGTTTAAGTGCCCGGTAAGGCAAACCTTGTGCACGAAAGAGAAAACGTAAACCATAAATGGTATGCTTAAAAAATGATTCAGCTGCACCGCGTTGCTTCAATACGTATAAGTAGTCTTCTAATTGCTCATCTAATAAGTTATAAGGAAGTGCTTTAAAGTGGATTACTACATGTGCAATGCATCGCAGATAGTTTGTTAGGGTGCTTTCACTTTTACCACTTATCACTATTTTTTTTCGAAGTAGATTACAGAGCGGTTCGAATCCGTCTACTTGTAGGCAGGCTTCTTCAACAATGGTTTTCTTTTTAATAGCACTCATGGGGTTTATGGTTTAGAAATTTTGAGTGCAATACTGATGTAGATTTGTTGCCTTTCAAAACGTACCTTTGGGTATGCTGAAATGTTCTTCCAGTAAGCGAGCATACCTAACTGCCGAGTTAGCAGAAGATGCGTTAATTGAAGCGCATATTCAATTTGACTATAGAAGCGGACAAGGGCCAGTAGGAGTTTATCAATGTGAAACTTGCGGACAGTTTCATCTCACCTCGAAGGGTTTACTAAACGAAAAGTTAGCCGACTATCAACGCAATGGAAAAATAAAAAATCAACAGCAGGCTAATCAGTGGCTGGCTAAATTAAAGAAACGATAACTATGCAGCGTAAAAGTTCAATCATCAGTGCTAAGGAGGTATTAACGTTAACAACAATTCCTGTAGTAATCATAGATGCCCGTGGCGGACCAGATGCCTATAAGCGTTTTCTAGCAGGTCATATTCAAGGAGCACTATTTGTTGATTTAGAAACACAGCTTTCACATAAATCTGCTAATGCCGCTGATGGTGGTCGGCATCCGTTACCTTCAGCCTCAGCATTTGGAGTATTCTTATCTACATTGGGAATAACACCAACAACAATAGTGGTGGTGTATGACGACAAGGGCGGTGCCAATGCGGCCGCTCGCTTTTGGTGGATGATGAAGGCACTTGGTCATCAAGAGGTTTTTGTTGCAGATGGCGGTTTTGATGCATTAGCAAAAGCGGGTTTGAAAGTAGTTCAAGATGAAACAAGCCCAACACCAGCTAACAGTGTTTACCCTACAACAGATTGGTTATTACCAACGACTAGTATTCACACCGTTGCAGAAGCTGCGGCCGATCCGAATCGCTTAGTAATTGATGTACGTGAAGGATACCGTTATTTAGGTGATAGCGAACCAATCGATTTGGTTGCAGGGCATATTCCGGGTGCTGTAAATGTACCATACCTTAAAAACCTTTCGGCTGAAGGCACTTTTTTGGATGCGAGCTCTTTAGCTAAAATGTATCGCGACATAATTGGTGATCGCGATCCGAGCGATGTTATTATACACTGTGGCTCTGGCGTTACGGCATGTCATACCTTATTGGCGCTAGAGAAAGCGGGCATGCATGGAGCAAGTTTGTATGTGGGTTCATGGAGTGAGTGGTCGCGAAATGATAGACCCATGGCAACCGGTGATCGTCCTGAGTAATAGCGTGAAGTAAGTTTTATGTAAAGTTTACAGTTACATAACCACTTTATTTTTCCCACTTTTAGAAAATTTTTAATGAACGATTCGTTGCGTAACGTACTACTTATTTTATTCTTTTTAGGAGCAGCTCACCACGTGGTTCATGCGCAGCAAGTTGTGCAAGATTTAACCTGGTACGAAAGTTTTTTTAAGGAAAGTAATCAACGCTCTTTTGAGGAAATCGTGAATGAAACAAATGAGTGGATTTTGGAGGCCGATGAAACACGCGATGGTGCAGCTAAAAGTCAGGCATTAAAACAATTAGGTCTACTATATCTTACGCGAGCAAATGATTATGATCGGGCACTTACCTATCTCATTGCTGCTTTATCGTTAGAAGATTCACTTCAGCTCAAACCTACACAAGTCTATACATATCTAGCAATGGCTCAGGTTTTCGAAGCGGTGGGTGATCCAACCAAGAGTATTCAATTTTTGAAACAGGCGTTCGATATAAATGAACAGTATCGCGATGTGCGAACACTCATTACTATTTTAATTAAGTTAGGAAACGTACATGCTACGCAAGGTAGATTGGATGAAGCCTATGAAAACTTTGATCTCGCTTTAGAATATAGAAATCAAAATACGGATAGACGCACAGAAGCAGAACTCTTATTTAACGTAGCCAACTTGTATCAATTGCAAGGGAAACATGCCACGGCACTTCAGACTCATAAAGAAGCACTGACCATTTGGCGTTCGATTAAAGATAAACGAAGTGAAGCAAAGTCACTGAGTGATATTGGGGAGTTATATCGCGTGATGAAGAATGATGAACGCACCTTGGCCAATCATGTAGCAGCTCTTGAAATCCGAAAGCAACTAAAAGACAAACGCGGATTAGCTGAATCGTATAATCACGTATCCTTATTTTATTTTCACCAGCGCAATTTGCCACGAGCCATTGCTAACGCCCGATTAGCCGTGCAAGCTGCCAGCGAAGCGCAACATCAACTTGAATTACGCAAAGGATATGATTTGCTGAGTTTGAGTTATACCGAGTTAAAAGATTTTAAGCAGGCGCTAGAATTTAAAAATTTGTATGTCGCGATAAGCGAATTAATACAACATGAAACGAATGAACGCCAGTTGCTGGAAACACAAAATCGTTATGTAGTAGAAAAAAAGGAATCTGAAATTGAAAAATTAGAATCTATCCGCATTCAGCGCGAGCTAGAACTGGAGGCTCAAAAGCGCTTTCAGAATTTTTTGTTTATTCTTATTGGCTTAGGTGTAGTTATTGCGGCATTGATATTTTATCTCTACATCTTAAAGCGTCAATCAAACAACCAATTACAGGCTATCAATCAAAAGGTACAAGAACAGAATGTAGCACTGCAAGAATTAAATGCTACAAAAGACAAATTCTTTTCGATTATTAGTCATGATTTAAAAGGCCCGTTAAATTCGCTTACTTCCTTTTCCGGATTACTCATTAATCATACAGAAAGCTTGAGTAAGGAGGAGATTCAATTGCTGGCGAAAGACCTTGATAAATCGGTTAAAAATTTATTTACGCTATTAGAGAATCTGTTGGAGTGGTCTCGGTCACAAACGGGTGCTATCGAGTTTACACCCGAACAAGTTAATTTAACAGAGGTATTACAAATCAATAAAGAGTTACTTTCGGCACAGGCATCTACCAAAAAGATTAACATACTATTCGAACCAGACGAGATACGGATGGTCCAAGTTCATAAAAATTCAATTCATACGGTAGTTAGAAACCTCTTGTCAAATGCAATTAAATTTACACCTGAGAAGGGAACCATTGCTTTAACGCTTACAAATCAACCAACATCTATTTTAGTTGCCATTGCCGATACCGGTGTAGGTATGGAGCCGGAGGTACTTAAAAAACTCTTTCGTATAGATACTAAACATTCTACCAAAGGTACGGCCAACGAGAAGGGTACCGGATTGGGGCTTATACTTTGTAAAGAGTTCGTAGAGAAAAATGGCGGAACGCTTTGGGTAGAAAGCGAAGTGGGAAAGGGGTCAACATTTTATTTTACGTTGCCGCGTTAAATCAATTCGTACGATAATCAATTATACCTCTGGTTAACAAAGTAAGCTACTGTTAAAACTCATAACATCTTAACAGTAGCTACTCTTACTTTATTTGCAGTACAACTACCGAACAAGGTGGTAACGTAACCGTTACTGTATTCTCTTTTAACTTGGCGTTCTTAAATACTTCGGGTTTTATTTTTGTTGGGTTGTCAAACGAATTATGATCGGATGTTTTGGCTGATGTTAATATGCGGCCACTAACCGTTTTAAAGTTACCGCCTAATAAAGAAACCGATATCACTTGTTCTTTTTTCGGATCCATGTTTACGAGCGACACATGCGTAACAGACTCTTTATCAATCGAGGCAGAAACTGAAACGGCTGGAATTTTTTCGTTACCTACTTGGTAGTCAGGGCTGGTAATCGAAGTAGGTAAAAGCTTGGCGTCTTGATGTACATTATACATCTCCATAACATGATAGGTAGGTGTGAGAATCATCTTCTCTTTATCGGTTAAGATTACAGCCTGGAGTACATTAATTGTTTGGGCAAGGTTGGCAATTCGAACACGATCGGCATGGTTGTTAAAAATATTAAGGGTTAAACCGGCTATCATGGCATCGCGCATAGTGTTTTGTTGAAATAGAAATCCGGGATTAGTTCCTTCTTCTACGTTATACCAACCACCCCATTCATCAACTACCAACGCCACTTTTTTTGATGGATCGTACTTATCCATAATGGTAGCGTGGCGTGTAACCAACTCTTCCATTTGCCAAGCTGACTTAAGTGTTTTAAAATATTGCTCTTCCGAAAATTTTGTAGCCGATCCTTTATTACTCCAATCAATAACTGAATAGTGATGCAGCGCTACACCTTCTAACATGTTGTGTGGTATGTCGCGCATGAGTACTTCTGTCCAATGATAGTCGGAGCCATTTGCACCCGAGGCAATTCGAAATAAATTACGACTGTTGTTCCAATCACTCATAAAAGTGGCATACTGCCGATAGATGTTAGCATAATATTCTGGCTTCATATTTCCTCCACATCCCCAGGCTTCGTTACCAACGCCCCATAAAGAAACATTCCACGCTTTTTCCCGGCCATTTTCTTTACGCAGGTTTGCCATAGGACTTTCGCCATCGAAGTTTACATACTCTACCCATTGCGAAAATTCTTGCACCGTACCGCTTCCCACATTTCCTGCTAAGTAGGGTGTAGCACCAATGGCTTCACACATATTTAAAAAATCGTGTGTACCAAAACTATTATCTTCGGTTACACCACCCCACCATACATTCACCATTTTGGATCGATTAGCTTTTGGGCCGATACCGTCTTTCCAATGATAGGTATCGGCAAAACAACCACCCGGCCATCGTAGGTTAGGAACTTTTAATTTTTTCAATGCTTCAATAATATCTGTTCGCACGCCCTCTGTATTGGGAATAGATGTATTCCCTTCACCTACATAAAAACCATCATATACACATCGACCCAAATGTTCGGCAAAATGACCATAGATGTGCTTTGAAATAGTATGTTCTGCCGAGGTGGTATGCACACGCACGGTAGTATTTTTTTGCGCATAGAGTAACAGTGGTAATACCGTGCAGGCGAGTAGTATAAATATTTTTTTTGTGGTAGTACGCATAGTGAGTATGATTTGGTGAGTTTGTTAAAAAATATCTTAAATGAATTTCATTCCTTCGTGCTGAAGTTTTTTGTATTTCACTTTATCAAAAACATAGTAAAAGGCTCCCTTTCGGGATGACGTTTTCTCTTTTTCGTTGAGCTTGTTTAAAATACCTAACGCCAATATTTTTTTCGTAAAATTTCGTTTATCTAATGGAGTGCGATAAATCGCTTCATATAGATTTTGGAGTTGAGGTAGTGTGAATTTGGTAGGTAGTAATTCAAAACCGATGGGGTGGCTATACACTTTTTGTTGCAACCGTTCTGTGGCGGTTTGTATCATTTTTTTATGATCGAAAACTAAGGTGGGTATTTTCTCTAATGCGAACCACTGCGCTTCAAAATCGGGTGTTAACTGATCGCTATAGTTTTCAATTTGAATGAGTGCAAAATAGGCAACGGATACTACTCTGCCCGCTGTATCGCGGTTGGTATTTCCAAAGCAATACAACTGCTCCATATAAATATTGGTAAGCCCAGTAAGTTGTTTGAGTATCCGGGCAGCCGCATCGTCTACATTTTCTTGTGGATTAACAAAACCACCCATTAGCGACCACCTACCTTGCTCGGGTTCAAAACCTCGTTTAATAAGCAGTGCTTTTAATTGCTTACCATCAAATCCAAAAATGATACAATCGACTGCTAGTAATATTTTTTCGTGACTGGTATACTTACTGATTTCCATAGGTATCGTTTAGTATAAGTGTAATACTTGTCTATCGATAATACATTTCATTCCAGCGCAATTCATTTTTGAATTGATGAATAGTAGTATGTTTATCAATGACCGTACATTCTATGTTAGCCATCTCTGCAAAATCTTGTAAATGGGCTGTTGTTAAATTTTGACTATAACATGTATGATGTGCGCCACCGGCTAATATCCAGGCAGCACACCCCGTATACATATCCGGAGACGGTTTCCATAACACGCGTGCAACCGGGAGCTTAGGTAAATCATGTTCCGGGCTAACAGCCTCTACTTCGTTTACTAATAGGCGAAAGCGATTTCCCATATCGATAACAGAAGCATTTAGTGCAGAGCCAGCTGCGCTGTTAAAAACCAATCGTACCGGATCGGCTTTACCTCCGATACCTAACGGATGAATTTCACACGAAGGTTTACCATCTGCAATTGATTTACAAATTTCTAACATATGCGATCCCAGCACTATTGGATTAGCTGGATCGAAATGATAGGTATAATCTTCCATAAACGAATTGCCACCTTTTAGTCCGCTACCCATTACTTTCATAGCGCGTACTAATGCAGCTGTTTTCCAATCGCCTTCGGCACCAAAGCCATACCCTTCGGCCATTAAACGTTGAACAGCTATACCGGGTAATTGTACGAGCCCATGAAGATCTTCAAAGGTATCGGTAAAGCCCTTAAAGTTTCCTTGTTTTAAAAAGGTGCGCAATCCGATTTCTATTTTTGCAGCATCGCGAAGTGCATACGATTGGGCTCCACGTTTACTTAAGCTAGGAGCGAGTGTATAACTTGCTTCATATTCTGCTACAAGTTTATCAATATCATCATCGGCTACCTGATTAATTATGTTTACTAATTCGCCTATGCCATATCCATTTACGGCATAGCCAAATTTTATTTCTGCTTCTACTTTATCACCTTCGGTAACAGCTACCTGCCGCATGTTATCACCAAACCGACAAAATTTTGCTCCTTGCCAATCGTGCCATCCGGCAGCGGCACGCATCCATACGTTTATTCGTTCTTGAACCTTTATATCTTGCCAATGGCCAACGACTACTTTTCGGTTAAGGCGCATACGCGACATGATAAAACCAAATTCACGATCACCATGGGCGCTTTGATTGAGGTTCATAAAATCCATGTCAATATCTTTCCACGGAATATCGCGATTGAATTGGGTGTGTAAATGGAGTAGTGGTTTGTTCAGTATTTTCAAACCACCAATCCACATCTTCGCGGGCGAGAAGGTATGCATCCACGCTACGATGCCAATGCAGTGTACTGTTGCGTTTGCTTCTTGACAGAGATGATAGATTTCTTCAGTACTTTTTAATACAGGTTTGAATACTACCTGCACCGGAATAGCAGATGACCCGTTTAATTCTTTGGTAATTTGTTGAGCATGTTCCGCTACTTTTTTTAGCGTCTCTTCGCCATATAAGTGCTGGCTCCCGGTGACGAACCAAACTTCCAGTTTTTTTAAATCAATCATGTTAGGTAGTAATAGTTATTAATAATTTATTGTCCGTAATAAGAATCCGGACCATGTTTACGCTCGAAATGTTTTTTGATAAGCGCATCTTTTAACTTGGGCGATTGTGGATTGATCTGCTCTGTTAGTAACGCCATCTGTGCGATACTCTCTAACACTGCACTATTATAGACAGCTTTCTCGGGTGTTTTACCCCATGTAAAAGGCGCGTGATTACCTACGAGAATCATTTCTATTTCTTGATAACTCAGTTTTCTATCATCAAGGCAGTTTATAATTTGAAAACCCGTTTCATATTCATAATCACCCTGAATCATTTCATCACTCATTGGAGGTGCGCAAGGAATATCTACCGTATTGTGATCGGCATGTGTTGTTCCAAAGATGGGAATATCGCGTTGTGCTTGTGCCCACGCAGTTGCGTAGGTAGAATGGGTATGTACTATACCACCTATTTCTTTCCAGTTTTTATAAAGTACGGCATGTGTTTTTGTGTCAGATGATGGGCGAAGGTCGCCTTCAACTGTGTTACCATCAAAATCAACAATCACCATTTTTTTTGGTGAAAGTTCTTCATACGGAACACCACTTGGTTTAATCGCGAATACCTCCAAGGCTCTATCAACCGCACTTACATTACCAAAAGTAAAAAGCACAAGTCCTAACTTAGGTAATTGCATATTGGCTTCGTAGGCAGCTTGTTTAATGTGATTGTATGTAGACATTAATCGATAAATTTTTGATGGTAGCTCGTAAACTTTAGGATTGATACGCTTAACTAAATTTCGGCAGATTTTTTATCAAGCATTTTTCCCAGTGCCTGATATTTTACATAGCGTCTGGCGTATATTTCTGACCGAGAGGAGTCTGGTTTGTATTCCAAATCAAATCCTTTACCCATAGCTTGCATGGCTTCCGTTACGGTGGGGTAGATTCCTGCGGCAGTTGCGGCAAACATGGCCGCGCCTAATGCACAAGTTTGATCTGATTGGTGGATTCGAATTGACATGTTCATAACATCTGCCATTACTTGCATTATGTACGGTGACTTACGAGCCACACCACCTAGTCCGATAAGTCCTTTAACAGGAATACCTTCATCAAC
>CAYNKN010000023.1:0-14332 GCA_964397805.1 uncultured Chryseolinea sp.
AAGAAAAGGGTTTCAGACAATCTTTGGGCAACCCTCGGGTGAAAATCCATTGAGTGAATAGATCTTCCGAAAGCTGTATCTGAAATTCGCGTTGATAAAACTCCGTACTATACAAAATAAACTGAGCTGTTGTTATCGACCGGAATGCGTGATCAACAAAATAGGTTTTTAAAAAAACATCAAACTTTTCACGACCAAATTTCTCCTCTATCGCTCGAAGAAAAAAATATCCCTTGTTATATGCGATATCAGTTACTCCTTCATCTGGATTTCTTCCTGCTAAGGAAAGTAAAAGTTTGGTGTCATCCGGATGTAGTGATGCACTTATTGTTTTTATGGCTGTTTGTAAATCTGCCCATGCCAAGGCCGCTAACATTTCGGCATAGTCACGGCCATAAAGTTTCTCCATTATCCGATGCTCGACATACACCGTAAAGCCCTCGTTTAACCAGAAGTCATTCCAGGTAGCATTGGTTAATAAATTACCCGACCAACTATGAGCGAGTTCATGCGCGATAAGTGAAACTAGTGATCGATCTCCTGCAATAATAGTGGGTGTAGCAAAAGTAAGTTTAGGATTCTCCATACCACCAAATGGAAAACTAGCGGGCAATACCAATACATCATAACGCACCCACCGATAGATACCACAAAGCTCTTCAGTAGCCTGAACCATTTTTTCGATATCGATAAATTCCCAGTGCGCGGCATCAAGTGTAGTTCTCTCTGCATAAATTCCACATCGTGAGCTAGTGGACTTAAAAACAATATCACCAACTGCTAGTGCGAATAAGTAAGAAGGAATAGCTTCTTGAAGTTGAAAGGTATATGTGCCTGTGTTATTTTTTTCTTGTGGATTAGTAGCACTCATTAGCGGCAACAGGTTTTTAGGCACCGTTACTTCTGCGGTGTAGGTAAACCGAATCGATGGTGAGTCTTGGCAGGGTATCCAACTACGCGCTAGTATCGCTTGCGATTGTGTAAACAAAAATGGCTGTTGCTTGCCAGTTGTTTGTTCGGGCATGAGCCATTGCAAGGCTTCTGCTTCCGGATGGGTATGATAGGTAATATGAATAACCGATGTGTCTGGCTTTACTTTAATACACAGCGCACTTCCTAATAATGCATCGTGATCTGAAAAAGAAAATTCTGCCAACTCGCCATCGGCATAATTAATTTTTTCAATGGCCAAATTTTTAGTGTCGAATACAATCTGTGTGCATTGATCACTCTTCGTTATCTTCCACGAAGCGGTTGCTGCAATTTGTTGTTTATTGAAATCTATAAAAGCTTTCCAATGAAGGTGTGTTACATGCGCTTCAGCTGGCCTTGAAAATGAATGAGGATCGATAGGTATCATAGATTAATCCAACAACAAAGCATGAAAAAGTATTTTTTCAGATAGTTGATAGTAGAAGATAGGCAAGTAGACTTAGCTAGATTATTACGTATGCACTAGTTAGTGAGTAGATGCTGATCAAATAATTTCAGTATTCGTTTATACTCATCGGTCCAACTACTGGGTTCAACAAAGCCGTGATCTTCCATCGGATACACAGCCAACTCCCAGTTATCTTTCTTTAATTCAATCAATCGTTGCGACAGTCTTACTACATCTTGAAAATGTACATTAACATCAACCATACCATGACAAATTAATAGCGCTCCCTGTAATCCCTCGGCAAAATAGATCGGAGAACTTTTCGCATAGGCAATACTATCTTGATAAGGTACATTCAAAATATTTGCAGTGTACGGATGATTGTAATGTGCCCAATCTGTTACAGGTCGCAACGCAGCGCCTGCCGCAAAAACATCGGGTGTAGTAAACAATGCCATCAAGGTAATAAAACCTCCGTATGAACCTCCATAAATTCCTATGCGTGAAGCATCAATTCCATGCGTATCGGTTAGCCATTTTGCGGCATCAACATGATCGGTTAAATCTTTACCGCCCATGTGTCGGTAAATACCTGTGCGCCAATCTCTACCATACCCTGCACTGCCTCGGTAGTCGATATCTAATACGGTGTAGCCCTGATCGACCAATAAATTATGAAACATGTATTCTCGAAAATAACTACTCCACCACTTATGCGCATTTTGCAAGTAGCCTGCACCGTGAACAAAAACAACGGCTGCACCATTTACTTTTGTTGGTTTATATAAACGCGCATAAACATTTGCTTCATCGCGTGCTTTAATGGTAATTACTTCCGGATCGCGCCAATTATACGATGTAAACTCAGTGGTAACTGAATTAGTAATTTGCTGTAGCTTTGCCCCCGGTTTATTTTCCATTACAAATAACTCCCACGGTTTTGTGCTGTAGGCATACCGAATGGCTAACGTTTTTTCATCGGGCGATACCGTTACTTCATGCGCACCGGTTGTAGTGGTTATTCGCTCTAACTTGCCCCCCGCTATCGATAATCGGTAAAAGTGTTTTTCGCCCGGATGTACTTCGTTGGTGGTTAGGTAAAAGAAATTTTTATTTCGCGAAAGCTGTACGCTTTGCACTTCATACTTTCCGGATGTTAAGGCTTGTTTAATTTTTGTATTTACATCTATGGTGTATAGATGTGTATAACCCGATTCTTCGGAGGTAAACCAAAGTCGTTTATTATCGGCTAACCAACCGATACTGTTATCACCAAAACCGCCAATCGTTGGGCCGCCAATCCATGCATCATCATGTTGCCGATCGAGTAAAGTAAGTTCTTGCGTAGCCGGGTTCAACAATATAATCCAACGATCTTTATAATCCAGGGCA
Organism: uncultured Chryseolinea sp.; assembly: GCA_964397805.1. Classification (GTDB taxonomy): domain Bacteria; phylum Bacteroidota; class Bacteroidia; order Cytophagales; family Cyclobacteriaceae; genus Chryseolinea. The sequence continues at coordinate 2,774 of CAYNKN010000023.1, forward strand.
CGCACAACCACAACGGCATGCTTACCATCGTCAGACCAGTTTACTGCAGAGAAAGCAACAGCTCGTTGTTGCGGTTTCTTTTCTTTAGTTTCTGATTGCTCTTTAGTCGCATACTCCATTCGATATTCAGGTATATCTGTAATGCCGGGTATTTGATCTGTCTTTACTTGCAATACCGTATCGCGCACGATATCGTAAACAAAAAACTCCTGTTGATTTAAAGGCGCACCTACCTTAGATCGGGTTTGAAGATTTTCTGTAAAGCCCGATGGGGTAACGTAGTTTGGAACTATTGTCGTTTTTGCGCTGGCACTTTTTGTTAACCGAAACGTAATAAATTTTTCGTCTGGACTTACCTGTACTATTTCTACAGTTTTATCGTCCAGATAAATTTCTTTGGGTCGCTTTGGCTGATCGGCACGTTGATTTTTTCGCGTTAGCTCCTGATTGGTATTTCGCTCCCGTAATACTTCTATATGAGTAAGTTGATCCTTTTTCAACCATCTATCTTGTTCCGTTCCTGCAGGCGATACTGCCTTCTTGCCCTTTCGAAAATCGGTTATTTGTTGTACGCTGCCGGTTGTAATTTCCCAACGATACGTATTTTGATCTAGTGTAAAGTAAATTTTCTTTTCATCACCAGAGAAATACGGATTCGATTCACGCGCTACCGTATTTGTAATTTGCTTTACCTGCCCACTACCTACATCGAACAAAAAAATATCTCCATTTTTTTCATAAACAAATTTAGTGTTTGCCTTATTGTAGCGTGTAATTCTGGATGGCAAAGACTGACGCTCGGTGCGATTTACTTTTCGCGGATTTTTATTGGATACAGAAATAGCATAAAGTGAATCGCCCACGCCTTGATCAGGATTCCAATTAAAATAAACCGTTTTGCTATCCGGTGACCAAGCGATGCCTGTTGGCGAAGTACCTATCCAACGGGGGTCGCGCATAATTTTTTCAACTGTTAATGGTGCCAGCGATTGACTAAGCACCTGCGACACAACGAGCACAAAAAGAAGTGTGTGTAAAAATATTTTCATAGGCTATTATTTTTTTTCAATATACTGTAATACAATTCTTCCAATATATACTTTTATCCAAATGGAAACGATTCAAATTCGGAGAATAACCCCAAATGACAATCGGCAGGTAGCTGAGATCATCCGTACCGTAATGCCTGCCTTTGGTGCGAGCGGTAAGGGCTTTGCCATTCACGATGCGGAAGTAGATAGTATGGCCACTGCTTACAGCCAACCCCGATGTGCTTATTTTGTTTGCGAAGTACATGGTAAAATTCTGGGTGGCGGAGGTATTGCTCCCTTAATGGGTGGTGATATACACACCTGCGAACTAAAGAAAATGTACTTTCTGGAAGAAGGGCGCGGTAAAGGTTTAGGTCAACGTATTTTAGAAGCGTGCATAAATGCTGCACGGGAAGCAGATTACCACTATTGTTATTTAGAAACCTTTAATACCATGAAAGATGCCATGAAGCTTTATGAAAAAAATGGCTTCAAAAAAATACCCGGTGCATTAGGCAACACCGGGCACTTTGCCTGCGATACATTTTATCTACTTACGTTAAGCTGACTTCACTTATTGACGTATCACTTATTACTCATAAACATGTAGTCAAGAGTAACATTAAGCATGGCGCGCAATCCAGTCGCCATACCACGTTCATCAATCATAAAATCGGGCGTATGGTGAGCGGGTACTTTAGATGGATCTTGATCGGGTGGCATAGCGCCAACAAAGAAAAAGAATCCCGGCACTTTCTTTTGATAGAAGGCAAAATCCTCCGCTCCGGTTACGGCATTAATACGAATTACATTTTCTGCTCCGGCTGCACGTTGTAAACTACCAACCATTTTTTCGGTTAGTGCCGGATCGTTATAGGTTACCGGTGTTTTTTTATCGATCGTAACTTCGGCCGTTGCTCCGCCACTCTCGGCTATTTTCGTTGCTGTTAAAACAAGTTTCTCATGAATTTTTTTCTGCATGTCATCATCCAGCGTGCGAATCGTACCTGCCATAAAAGCTTCTTCAGGAATAATATTTTCGCGAATACCTGCTTGTATTCTACCCACTGTAATTACCGCGGCTTCTTTTGTTAATTCGGTTTGGCGACTAACAATTGTCTGCAATCCGTTAATAATCTGCGCACTTATAACGATGGGATCTACACCCATCCACGGAGCAGAACCATGCGACTGCCGACCTTTAACGGTTATCGAAAACCAATCGCTGGCGGCCATTAACCCGGCTGGTCGATAGGTAATTCTTCCTATCGGACTAATTGATTGGATGTGCATACCGAAGATGACATCTACCTTCGGATTTTCCAGAACACCTTCGCGTACCATTAGTTCGGCACCACCATCTTCACCTGCCGGAGCACCTTCTTCAGCGGGCTGAAAAATAAACTTAACTGTACCTCGTAATTCACTTTTATTGGCCGATAAGATTTCGGCTACAGCCATTAAAATAGCCACATGCGAATCATGACCGCAGGCATGCATAACACCCGCTTCTTGTCCGTTAAACGTAGCTCTTTCTTTCGAAGCAAAAGCAAGACTATTCCGCTCTGTTACTGGTAACGCATCCATATCTGCACGCAAGGCTATTACAGCGCCTGGTTTTGCGCCCTTTAAAATACCCACTACTCCGGTATGCGCTACTCCAGTTTGCACTTCGATACCTAACGATTTTAAATGCTCGGCTACTTTAGCAGCTGTTTTTGTTTCGCGATTAGAAAGCTCTGGATATTGATGAAAGTGCCTACGCCATTCTATTACTTTACTTTCTATAGCCTTTGCTTGTTGATCTACTTTAGCTTGTAATTTTGAGTTTACTTGTGCTTGTGCCTCACTAAGCACCAAGCTTACCATCACGAATAAAAATTTCTTCATAGGTTTGGGAAAATTTGTAACGTTTCAATATAACCAATTACTGCTAGTTGACGCATGAGAACTTATGGAGTGGATTAAAATCTTTTCAAGCGAGCAAGAAGCCCGATCACGGCTAGCATCTGGGAAACCTCAGTTACTCATTATTCACGGTAAACGTATTTGTATTGCACTCTATCAGGATCAATTTTTTGCTGTGCAAGATGCTTGCACACACCGGGGCGAGTCGCTTAGTAAAGGACAAATAAATTACTTGGGCGAAATTGTTTGCCCGCTGCACAATTATCGATTTGCTTTAACAGATGGAAGCGCAAAAGATTCATCGTGTAGCAGCTTAGTTACGTATCCGGTTAACGGAAATGAAACCGGCTTTTTTGTTGGGGTATAAAATAGATTAATCCTATTTTCGTTTTGAACTTAACCTACGCTTTTACGAGCATATTCTTATTGTGAAGAAGTTTTACTTTATTGTTTTATCGCTTATTTACTTTGTTGCTTTCGCGATACCCACGAGAGCGCAACTTGCCATTCAATCAACAAACTGGATTGATGCATTAAACTTGAAAGGTGGGTTTCCTGAAAAATTATTAAGCACGCGCAGTATAGTATTTTATGATTATCACCTAACCGCTAAACAAGTCAACGAAGTACATGAGTACTTTCAGCGCACCGGTATTGATGCCATTGGTTACTTTCATCTGGATATGGTTATGGCCAATGCCGATGTAACTAAAGCCTTCGCAGATTATTTGCAAAAGCGAGAAGTTTCTAATTTGGTTTTAGTCGAAAAAGAGGAAAACAATTTTAGAATAACCATTACCTTTTTTAACAATGAAGAAAGCCTAGTTTCTCCTAATCAACAGGCATGGTCTGTTTCGAACAGTGTGTTAACAGAAGCATTAAAAAATTTATACCGCACGGCATCAAGTCAACAAAAAAAGCAAAACTTATTGATTGGCGATTTCCCAGAAGCCGACTTATCGGTTAATCCAATTTTGGGGAGACGAAATGAATTTTTTGCCATTGACTTAAAAGTAGATCCGTTGGCTGTACCTAAAACAACAGACGATGCCTTGAACCAACAACTGGAATCAATCTTTGCTACACATTATCCCCTCAAGCATACACTTATGGAAGCAAGTCTTTCAGAAAAAGAGCTTCGCAAGCAAGGCTACCTCTATGTACTTTGTATGATTCACACGCGGGGTAAAGCTGCGCGGCAATTACTTGGTTACGACATGACTAAAGCAGAAAGTGCTTTTGTTTCGGTTACGTATACTAACGGACTACCACAGCTCAAAAATATTGCAGCTGATACACCCGTGTATAAATTTTACTTCAAACATATTGATTCCGGAAATGTGTTTTTCGGAACAAAGTGGGATGCTGATGTTACTTGGGAGCAGGCGCTCATTAATCATCTTAAAGGATTAAAGGCAGAACTTAAGCTCAATTAAAAATTGACTGTATCGAAAAAAAAGAGGCCGTCAGTTCATGACGGCCTCTTCTGCATGAGAAAAAGTAAGTGATTACTTTAACAAGTTGTAGCTTAAACCAGCGGTATACAATCCGGCTGTTCTATCGGCACCAAAAAATTCGCGTGAATTATTATTGAGCGCATTACGGCCATTTAAAAATATACTCACATTATTAATGGTGTACGATACTTTTGCATTAACTAATACCTTACCGTTTATATCATTTAAACCAGTAGCTCCCTGTTGATGCGCACCAAAGTAGTAGCCATTAATATTTACATTTAAAGCCTTTGTTACTTTATAGTTTAAAAAATAACCTCCATAAAATCCGGGTGTATTTTTATTCTTGGTGGTAGAGTAAGTAACCGATGGATCAATGGCGGGATCATTATAGCTTGAGGGTAAGTCAGAAGTCTCTGTACTTTGTAGTGTAATGAAAGGTTTAAACTGTAATTTTTCAACCGGCACAATGTTCAGCGATAGCGTTATACCACGCTGCGTAGCCGTGGTAGGAATATTTTTAAATTCCTGACTAACTGGACTCGTTAAAATCAAAGCTGTAAAATTTTCTGCTTTTTGTTGGAAAACATCAATATCAAGCTGCACTTGCTTTGAAAGTTTACTGCGATAACCAAACTCAATCATATCAACTCGAAACAAGTTAAGGTTCTCGTTGCCAGAACGCAAAAAGGATACACCCGGATTAGCTGTTGGAACTGACAGGTTTAAGAAATTATTTCCTATAAAGGACCCACTGTTAGAACGCGTTATAGCTGCACGGATAAGATTAGACTCATTAAGTTTATACGTTGTTGCTAACTCATATGCAAGGTAAGCATCGTCAGGCGATGAGAATCTATCAACTCGTAAGGCGGCAATAATACGCAACGATTCAATAGGTTTTAAATCTGTACGTACAAAAGCCGAAGAGGTACTAATTGTTACTTCCTCCCCATTTAAAAACAATAATCCTTCTCCTACATAAGCCTCATCACCATAGGCTGATCGCTGATAACTTAAACCTGGAACCAGGTTCCCAACCTTTCCTAACCCAATTGCATATTCAGCCGATAAATCAGTAACCTTATAATCATATTGGTTAGGTGATGCAGCCAGCGCGAGGTTATCATATCCAGTTAAATAAGATGTACGCAGTGTAAGGCCATAAATCGTGCTGGCTACATTAATGTAGTTTGTCTCAGTCTTATTGTTAGTAAACAGCATTCCACCGTTGAAAGCATTCGATAAAAAAATCTTTTGAGTTTCGGCTCGTTGTATACCTGTACTAATGTCGAAATTAATTTGGTCTGCAGCTTTTATTGTTACAAAAGCATTTGCTCCATACCTTTCCATCGCCAATCCTGGATCAGGATATTGATTTATAATTGACTGACTAAATGGGTTAGCAGGAATAATCTCATTTAATTCACCAACTGTATAAAATTGATTGGTTGATGGCCGATAGTAGGTGTCGTCAAAACGCTCGCGTTTCTGATAATTCCCTGAAACAATTGCACTTACTTTTCCAAAATTTTTCCCGATCGAAGTATTAGCAATCTGTGTTGAACGATTTCCCAGTTGGGCATTCGCATTCACCATTGTTTTATTACTATTTAACCGCTTGGTGATGATATTAATAACACCGGTTACTGCATTTGGACCAAACAACGGGGCTGATGGCCCACGTACAATTTCAATTCGCTCAACATCATTCAAATCAATTGGTAATGCTTCCCAAAATGTTCCACCCAAGTTATGATTAAACACCGGACGATTATCAATCATAACCAATGTAGCCAAATTAGAAGTTGTATACGTTTCGCTTTGACGCAATACATTGTCGAATCCGCGGATATGAATATCATACACACCGTTAGTTTGTTCACGAACAATAACTCCGGGCGCTAAACGCAACGCTTCCATAATACTGGTCGAGCCGGCCTTATCGATATCGGCCTTTGTAATGGTGTAGCTTGATAGGGGTGCATCAAATAAAGTTTCTGCTCTTTTGGAAGCCGAGTTAATAGGGACATTCATTAACTCTTCTAATGATAGGGTGAAGAGATCTTCATCTACATCTTGTGCAAGCGCTACAAACCCTGTAGACAGCATACCCATTAGCAGTAGCATAGGATTAAATTTTCTTTTCATTGTTGTTAAGGATTTTTTTGAAATGCAAAGGTAACAGCCAAGGTATAATGCACTTGCTGTAAAGCATTCGCTCAGGTTGAAAACCTTACACCTGTTTAAAATCTGCAAAGAAAAGTTTCACTAGGGGAAACTATATTATCTCTACTCAGAATTTTATACTGACCACTCTACTTAATTTATACTATTCAATAACTCGGTAGTCGTTATAACCAAATTATATCCTTCCATATAACGGTGTACTGCTGTTGTATGCTCGCATAGTTTATACGCATTTGCTTAGGTAGCTTGCAACCTTGTTTTAGGCTGCGTTTATCAGCCCTGAGAATTGACTTAAGTTAAGAAATTAACACTTTAGACTAATATTTGAGTACTTCCGTCTAGTGAAAGAAACTCTAGTGGATTTGATCTCGTTGCATGAAACTACTAACCCCTAGCTAATGACTGACCCTAAAAAAGTTGTGTTTCCCTTTCGTTCGGTACTCGACCTTACCTATTTGATCAAGTACTGGGAAGATTCCGTTAAGCAAAGTGCCTTCCCTGCCTTAGCCAATGAGTACCATGCCTATTTAGAAAAGGCTCCGGAACTGCAAGCTCCAATCGAAGATTTATCGATTTTGTCAAACCATACCGATTTCATTAGTTTTTTAATTTCTGCTGCCATGCCTTCGGCTACTCAAGATACCGAACTCGCTGCGGCTATTCTTCCTTTTCAATTTAAATCTGTCTACACTACTCCGGCCTTCACAAATCGTCTTTCGTTGGAAACGCTAGAAGAAGATGTAACGACTAACCTACCAGGCAATAGTTTTGGGTTAGGTAAAACCATTAGAGCTTGCTTAATGATTTTGGAGAAGTTTTATGGAATTACCATGCCGTACGACAGACCCATTTTGTTTACCAGTAAAAATCAAGACACGGGCCTTGACCATGTTTATAAAGTAGAAATCAACTCACAATTTTGTGACATAAAGGCACTCAAAAAACCTAATGCAATTGATCCCAAGGTTATTAAATTTCTACTCGAAAAAATTTATGATGTAGACTTGTGGCTTCAGTATATCCAGCCCGATCAGTACGAATTCCATGGCATAATGGTGATGCGATTGGTTGATGTAACGGTGCAAGAAATGCTATCGTCTATTAAATATGACTTGCTTGAAAAGGATGCCGTTATTCGGAAAGAAAGTTTTGCCGCGATCCAACAAAAGCTAAGGTCGCTTTTTGGCATTGCCGAAATTCAATTGGGTATTGCTTACTTCGATCCAAACAACAATTTGGTTCTCAATAGTGATACTGCCGATTGCTGGAAAAGTTTGGCCGACATTTCTATGGATAATAACTGTGGCGATTATACCGGATCGGTACATGAGCGCAGTTGGATTGAGAAACGATTTTTAGCCATCGAAAATCTGGATGAATACCCGTATCAATCGGCAGTAGAAAAATCGTTACTCGCTAATGGTATCAAAAATATTTTATTGGCACCCTTGGTAGATGGCGAAGAAACCATTGGTATGTTGGAGCTGGCCACTCCTATTCCCGGAAAACTAAACTCGATGAGTTTTCATAAGGTAGAAAGTATTCTTCCCATGTTTACTTCGGCTGTAAAGCGCGTAAAAGATGAAATGTCTACGGAGGTACGTGCCCTTATACAAGAAGAGTGTACTGCCATTCACCCGACTGTGCAGTGGCGATTTTTTGAAGCCGGTGTTAATCTGATGAATAAAAGGAAACGTGGTGAAGATGCCGTGATGGAGGAAATTGTATTCAAGGATGTATTTCCACTTTACGGACTGGCCGATGTTCGGAACTCTTCGTTAGAACGAAACAATGCTATTCGAGAAGACTTACTTCAAAACCTAAAATTAGTAAAAGGACTTCTTCTAGAAATTTATGCGCATAAAAAATTACCCTTAGTAGAGGAAGTAATTTTTAGAACTGAAGACCAACTTGAAAAATTAAAAAAGGGTCTTAACTCAGGCGATGAAAGTAAAGTACTCGAATTTCTGAGAAGCGAAATCAATCCTTTACTAACCCATTTTGAAAACGATTCGGTATTAATTGATGCCTTAGCTATTTATCGCAGTTACCTCGACCCAACTTTTGGTGTTGTTTACAAACGCAGAAAATCTTTTGAGGAAAGTTTAAAAATAATTAACGAAACTATTTCTGGCTGCTTACTGGAGGCTGAAAAACGCGCACAAGAAATGTTTCCTCATTACTTCGAGAAATACAAAACCGATGGTATTGAGTTTACCTTATACGTAGGTAGTTCGTTAGTTAAAAATCAACAATTTAATTTGTTCTATTTACGCAATTTTAGGCTGTGGCAACTACTTACTATGATTGAAATAGACAGGCGTATGGACTTACTAAAGCCATCACTTAAAAATAAATTGGAGATTACGCAGCTTATACTCGCACACGACCAATCTGTCTCCATTCGTTTTCGTGCCGATGAAAAACAATTTGATGTAGACGGTGCCTATGATATTCGCTATGAAATTATTAAAAAGCGAATTGATAAAGCACTAGTTAAAAATACCCAAGAGCGCCTGACACAGCCCGGAAAAATTGCCGTGGTGTACAATCAAGGGAAATCAGAATTTGAGTACCGAAAGTATTTTGAATACCTATCAGCGAAAGGTCTTATTGCTTCAGAAATAGAAGAAGTAGAGCTGGAAGAATTACCAGGTGCCTTTGGTTTAAGGGCATTACGAGTGAGTATTACTAAGTCTGTTAATATAGACGTAGCTCAAGATAATCTTTTGCAGAATATCAAAGAAGCACTAAATATTTCTTGATTGTTCCTTATCTTCGAGATGGTATTTCGTTTTTCTTTTGGTTCTAAATTTTAGTTAAGGTATGCAAAAAGCTCTTATTGTTTTCTTACTTGTAGTAACAGTAGCTTGCAAAGAAGTAACGTTTAAAGAACCCCAACCTATTGGCGTAAAATCGCTTACAGAAATACCTACTACCCTTCGTGGCACATATCGAATGGAGGGCGAAGAAGAGAAGGATACTGTTTTAATTACTGCCAAAGGTTACTTTGCTGGAGCCGATAAAAAAGATCAAGGAGTTTTAAGTGATAGTATTATCCTGAAAGAATATAAGGGCTACTATTTTCTAAACATTAATGACCGACCAGAATGGATATTGCGGATTCTGAAACGCGAAAAAAATGGTGACCTCTCCATGTTATCTATGGAAACGGAAGAGGATAAGTTTCAGGATTTTTTGCTAGAGCTATCGCGTGAAGTGCGCATTGATTCAACAACCATCAACGAAAAACAGCTCTACCAAATAGAACCCAACGCAAAACAATTAGTCGAGCTCATCAACAAAGGCTACTTCAGAAAAACGGTTGTTCTTAAAAAGATCAAGTAGTCGTGTCTTCACCAGCAGCCAGATCTTTTAAAAGTTTTTTCCTTTTTCGATCTACAGCAATACCATGAAATGACATTACCAGTGGATATAAAAAATAGGTAAAGCCAGCGAGCATTCCCGCGATCCATTGCTTACGAAAAATAAAAGCTACTAAAACAGATAGCAGCGGAATTGCGCCCATTATTAAATTTGTATTTCTGCTTACCCGCGTATCGAAAATTTCAATTTCGTTCAGCTCAAGTTCAACTGATTTTTTTAATGCATAGCGGTACATTAAAGCTAGTAACAAAAATACAGATGAAGCGCCCAACCCATAAATTATCATTAAATCCCCTATATCTTCCGACCTATACAATCCAGTTAGTTCTTTTAATAATTCCTTATCTCCTACCAGCATGGCTATGGGTATAGCAATTGACTTCGTTAAGAATTTTAGCGGATAGGCATAAAATAATACCAGAAACAAAAAGAGTCCGTTGAGCGCAATGATACCTCCATTACGTAACCCATAACGCAAAAAGAAAATAGCGTGTTCATACCAAATAAGAATGAACAACACCATGCAAAGAAAAAAGGGAATTAAATCATACAAGAATCGCTTTATCTGATCGAAGTTAGTTGGAGGCGAAGTAGAAATTAGTAATAAAGTAATCGCAAGGGCAAAAACAGCATCACTAAAATTTTCGAGTCTTCCTGCCTCCTCTCCGCGATAGCGAAACTCCTTACTCATACCTACATAATGTTTTTTCAACGAGTCACGAACCATATTATGCAGGGGTGTTTAATAAAGTGGGATAATCATTTTGATTTTTCTTGTAAAAAAGTTTCAGAAAAACCAGCGCGGGCTCACCGCTTTCTTGAATACGCTGTTCTGAAAAAAATTGTGAAACATCGTTAAAACCGGGTAGTGTAGCAGCTTCCGCAGGATGTAAATGCTTAAAACCCATTGACCAAGTGAGAAAAAATGGATTAGCAATAAAACCTTCCATTAACTTAAAAATTTTATGATGCCGGTCATCATTAACAATTTTATCGAAAAGCTCATTTACATCATCTTCATTTCCTTCAATTACTTGCATGAAGGTATTATTTAGGTAGAGCAGCATACCTGTTATTCCCATTTTTTCATTATTGCGAACACTAGCCGAGAGTAATTCCTTAAGCTCCTTGGTAGAAAGGGGTTTGGTAGGCTTGCTAGTGTAGAGTAAAAAATACATAGGTATGACGATCCTAAGCTACTTATTTTCATGCTTTTAATCAACACACTAACTATCCACTCATTCAATTACCTCTTCAATCTCATCCATTTTTGCCGATGTGAACTTACCTGAGGTAGCATGAACAATTTTGCCGTCAGCATCGAGAACAAAAAAATAAGGGATATCTTTTTTCTCAAAATCAAGTGCCTCTTTATAGGTCTTTAGCTCACCTTTATAGAATAATACATATGGCAACAATTGTGGATCAATGTTCTTCAATGCTTTGCGTTTTGCTGTGCCCGTGGCCGCAGCATTAACACCTGTAAACATGGGAATAAAATAAACATTTACATCGTAGCCAAACCCTGACATTAAGCCCGAGGTCTTTTGAATAAACTTTCCGAAAACAGGTTGAAACCAAGTATT
>CAYNKN010000023.1:14342-15516 GCA_964397805.1 uncultured Chryseolinea sp.
TATTGAGCTCGTCTTCCGATTTTTTGGAATACGCCAACCCCAACAAGGTGTACTTTCCCTTTGTATCTACGGGAAGTTTTACTTTTTTATCTTCTACCGTTTCGGCTTCCATCTCTGGAAACATCTTACCGATAACTTGTGCTTTTACATTTACCGCAAAGGCAAGTAGTAACATTAACAACGCTGGCTTTATCATAGTATAGTTATTTTCTATTTGGAAATTACAAAATTCAACTTAGCGCACCGCATGAAATTTTAGCCCATTCAGTTAGGTGGTTCTTGATGAAGATAAATGGTTTCTTAACAAGCCTAATTAAATTCATTTATGCTTTGCGATTCTCTAAATCTGATGATTATGCGATTAATCATTAATTTACACTATAGGTATTTTTATCCCTGCCCATACTTACTTTATAATTATCGGGGGTGCCTGTCATTTTTAAATTGATAAAGCGTACATTTTTAGAAGCGTCTTTATATTGAATTGCATCTATTGCATCGGGATCTTGTTCCTCCTTTTTCTTACCAAATAATTTTTGTGCACCAACTTGCGTAACCAATTTCCACGGAACACTTAAATAATACTCCATATTCATGTCCATATCTTGTTTACCCGAAATCTCTATAAACCCCAGAGATGAGTTGATTGTCATTTTAGGGATAGTCATTATTCCTTTGTTGATGTTAATTTTATTTCGCAAGGTATCGAACAACACTTTCTTTAAATTTTTATCGCGAAAGTAATCGGCTAACGCATCAAGCGCAGCGTAGTTTTCCAGTCTGCCTTCAATTACTTCTACATCTAGCTTTATATCCGAATCATTGATGATGGGTACCATATCAGCATGCACATGAATTTTCCCTGTTAGTGATCCCGATAGTTTGCCATGTAAATTTTCAGATACTAAATGATCTTGTCCAAAATTTTCGAACTTAAAAAGCAATTTATCCAGATCAACTTTATCCATACGCATAACCGGATTAAAGTAGATTGTTTTAGGGTCTGATCCATTGAAATAACCTTTTACAAATATTTTTCCGCCAGCAGCTTGCAACGATAAGGTGTCGATATAAATAAAGTGATCGGCTTGCGTTTTAAATGTAGTATAAAAATTATTGAGTATGTACCGGTGATAATTTAATGTACCGATATTAAAATTAAAGGTCATGTCTG
>CAYNKN010000023.1:15526-17463 GCA_964397805.1 uncultured Chryseolinea sp.
ATGTCTGAAAAAGGAAGTTCGTAGATATTAAAAGCGGCTTCGTGATCTACCGGCACATCCTGCTTTACCGGAGGTGGGTTGTAATTAAACAACTCATCAAAATCTAAATGGGGAGCAGCAAACGAAAGATGATTAGCGTGTTTTTTAATACTTTGGTCATTACCAAGGTAGTAATTCATGTTGGTGGTAAAACTGCTTTTCCCTAACTTACCTTTTAAGTTTTCTACTGTAAGATTATTGTCTTCCAAATGTATTCGTCCGCTAAATTTTTCTAAGCGCATCGGATGCATTTTCATAGACGCCTCCAAGTTGCGCACGTATAGGTCTGATGATTTCAATCCATTATCAAAGTGCATCTCGGCTATACCTTCAAGCTTTAGTTTTTTTAGTTCTTCATGGCGGTAATCTTCCGGCACATAATTTTCGCCACCATAAGCAAAAATATCTTCTAAGCGTAAGAGAGCTGATGTTAAGCTGAACTCAATTTTAGTATCACCCTTTGGGTTCTCTTCAAACCACAAGTCATAATTTTTAAGGTTGCCCGAAAAATGAAAATCACTGTCATCAATAATGCCGGTAAAATCAATAACACGAAAATCTGTCGGATCGATAAGTACATCGGCATGAAAATCGTGCAATGTGTGTGGATAGTGTTTGAGCTTGGCGTACATGTCTTCAATAAAAAATTCACCAATAGGTAAGTTTGGCGATTCGGTAAATGCTTTTGCCGAACTCTTGAAATTTAACTTCAAGCTTAGATTTTCTAATTGCTCGTTTATAGGCTTACTCTTAAGGGTGTCGCCAGAAGTAAGTTGTTGTAGATCCAAAAATTTTGAAGTAATAACCATGGAAGCAGTTACCGGCTTATTCGTATGGTGGATAATTGCGGGCAAATCGCTCACCGTGGCTTTAATGCTAATATCAGAAGCACCTATACGAACGTTGAAGTACTCAATTTTTGCTTCGTTGCCGTCCATCGATGCTTTTATATCAATGCTTTTAATTGGCAAATGAAACTCGGGGGTTTTAAACGACAATTTTTCTACTTTCAATTCGGTGAAGTATGATTCGTTAAATTTCTCAATACTCTTTTCCGGATTGTTAAGATCTATGATATCACGGAAATTCATCGTAAGTGCTACCTTACCATTTAAGTTCTCTAAATCTTTTATCTCTAAAAACTTAGATAAGAAATCAAGATCAAACTCGGAAATAAGTTTCATATCAATTTCGGGCGAATCAAAATTTGTTACGTGTAGGTATCCACTAAAAATTCCGGCTTCTGGTTTGGCTGAAAAATCTAACAAATGAAATTCCATTGTAGATGGATTTCGCTCCGCTCCGGTAGTGAAGTGGGCTTTAAAAAATAGTTCATCGAGTTTTCGGTTAGATGCCTTGTTGTTAAAGAAGGCATCCTCGCAGCCAAAGTCGGCCACCACTAGCGGGTTATGCCCATTTATAGATTTTCCTTTAATGGTTGCTTCAAAGAATATTTTTCCGCCATTATCGTATTTCTTAAGTGTAGGCACTAACTCAGGAGGTGCAAATGCAATAAACAAATCGAAGTTGGGCTTGTCGCCAGTAAATGTAAGATCCATATTAAAATCATCATCCACATCTACTTGCCCCTTCATTTTAAAGAACGCGTTTTCGAGTTTTACGCTAGAGGGCTCAATAGTTAATAACTGTTTATCTTCTTCGTAGTCAAATTCTGTTTTAATCTCAAAGCTTTTATTCTTTACAAATGTTGTGTCGCTGTCTTTAATAATGGTGAAATCGAATTTACTATCGAGCCCCATCATAATGTGATTTGGTGATGTTCTGAATTTTGATTTAGCCTTATGCACGTAGGCATTCAATGAAATTTTATTGGCTTCGTTAATCTTTATAATATTTACATTATCTAATTCAATTACTTTAATATCGATGTGAAATTC
>CAYNKN010000024.1:0-17440 GCA_964397805.1 uncultured Chryseolinea sp.
TCCCAGCATGATGGTACGTGATGACTCACTGGCATCCGTAATGTCTTCCATCGTGATCGGGTCAAGCGGATTGCACCGATGGTATATCTTGTCAAAATCAATTACATAGAACTTTGGCGAAACTTTGTACTGGCTTGAAAACTTTAGCAGCGTGTTGTAAGCAATGATGGAAAGGTCATCGTACTTAAAATCATAAATGAACATGCTGAAGCCTTTGCGAATATGTTGTGTGATGATGTGACGGATAACGAAGTACGACTTACCGGCACCCGGTGTGCCAATGACAAGTAATGCACGGAATGGATTAATGAAGTTGATCCAACTTTTCCGGACTTTACTTTTTAATGTGTATTGGGCAGGCAGGTTGATCGAATACTCATTCTCCAGCAACCTTTCTTCTTGCGGAAAGGATTCATTGAGCTTGTTGAAAATATCATTTCGTAATTGGAGTTTAATCAACCGGCTAAGCCAGGTGCCCCCGGTGAGTATGAGGATGTAACCACTCAGGACTAATACTATGTACGTGCTGCATAAAACATCAGCGTTAATTTTCAGATAAAATAAAAAATGCGCAAAGAGGAAGATCGTCAGCCCGGAAACAATCAAAGTCAGCGCATAAGAAAGACTGATCTCTTCATCCTTTTTCCCACGCGCTCCTACAAGGGACACGATCAGTAAAAGCAATGCTAAGAGTTTCGAAGTCCAGATGGAAGCAAACAAACCTGTGCTTCCGGCATTGATCATAATCCGGTCAATGAACGAATGCGTATAACCCCACTCATTCAATGCCTGGTGGCAGAAATGATAGACGTGCATCATTAACAGCACCATGCTGCATATCCTGGTCAGGTCAATGATCTTGCGTAGTGCCTGGTCGTTTTCTCCGGTTTGCATAATTACGTTTGTTTTACATCCGATAGCCTCTTCTTCTTTTTTTCCTTCGCGGAAGCTTCAGCGCTGTTTCAGGCGAACTGAAATCCAATTCATTCGCTTTGACCATATCCGAAATGACATCAGCCATTGTTGTATTACCTTTCTCTCCCTTCTCTTCGTTGGGCAGAGATAGTTTTGTGAAGCCCGGACGAAACGGTTTGACGGTGTCCGCATTGATCGATAGTTTTTCAAGTATAGCGGCAGCGCCATACTGCTTACCCAAGTCACTGCCATTGAAGACCACACGTAGTTTGTTATCTACGAACGTGACTCCGTATGTTCTTCCTTCTGCATTCGTTCTGAAAAGCACAGCGACATCCTTCTTTGAAAGGGCATCTGTAAACAATTGCTTTGAGCTAACGGATTGATGACGGAGAATGGAGTCAATCCTTTTTTTTACAAATTCTTTCAAGGGTTGCCTCAGTGCCTCGTTGAGCTTGAACTGTTTCTCCAGAAATGCCAGCGTAGGTTTTCCATTTATGGAACTTGCCTTCACTGGTATGCCAACACGTTTCTGTTTTTCATCAATCAGACTATACATCAGCCCACCTTTCAAAAACATCTTTGACTTCTCCGTACCCCGATCAGCATGAACATTATATTGATGTAACACCGCATTGAGTTCTGGCAGCGAGGTGTACTTATATGATCTGGTCACCATCCTTACGATGTTGGAAATACTTCGTCTCGTTTCGGATTTACCATAGACCGCCTTCGTTAAATCAGCCGGTGAGATCAACTCCTTTTGTTCCTTGCTTTTATTTTGAGCTTGCACTAAGCCAAACTCAATTTCAATTTCCTTTCTCGCTTTTTCAGATTCGTTCTTACCGAGGTAGTGGATCGGTATGCGCTTGCCGTTCTCTTGTATCAAGGTGGTTACGATATGAACATGCGGATGCGCTGCGTCCCTGTGCTCATACACCAGATAAGGTTGATCACCAAAACCTATCTTGTTCATGTAGCCCGAAGCAATCTGATTGAGGGCCTCGGTATTTAATTTCTCGCTCATGTCAAAATTCAGTGAGATGTGAAGTGTGTTGGTCTTCGTTCTGCGATTGCGTTCGTTCAGATCAACAAACCGACTTAGCTTGTCATGGAAGTTCAAATGTTCCAGATCCTTCCTAAAAAGACTTGTCTGAATGCAGGTTGCTTTTCCTTCCATCACTTTTTGTTCATTATAGTTCAATGCTCCCCTTATATCCTTTCCACTAATCACCTTGGCTACCATTTTACTTTAAGACATTATCCAGCACGGTTAACAGTTTATCTACTTGCGAACTGATCTTTTTGTACTCGTCCAGTATCTTCAATGCATCAAATATTTTTTGATTTGGAATGGAGGTTCCATTGAAGTAGCGTGTTACCTGGTTGATGTTCGTTCCGATGGCTTTAAGTTCTTTGCGAATCGCTGTCAGTTCGACAGTCACGCTCTCTGATGATGCATCTTTGTGATACCAAATGATTTCTTCTTTCTGTAAAATCATCCTTGCAAATTCTCCGAGTGTCTGACAGTTGGAGTTCTTGCGGAGCCCTTCCAGTTTGTTGTAGAATGCTTCCGTTACCCGTACACCGATCAGGTGATCAAGTGGTTCTTGCTTACTGTACTTTCGCTGGCTCATACTTGATACATTTCGACAAACCACAGAAGCCGAGTTCCGAGGCTTCGTTCCCGAAGAGCCACAGGCGATGAGGGCAAGATGCCAAATGTGTTAACATTTGTACATCTTGCTCCCTGCGGAAAGCCGCAGGGAGTGACAGCGAGCGTTTCAAATTCCGGTACGCCTATCCTTTCCTCTTTCATGATCTTCGTAGTTGATTTTTTGTATGCGTAGATTCTGTATTGCGTTTCCTTTCCTGAAGGATTCGCTCGATGTCTTCATAATCGTAGAAGATGACGCCTCCGATTTTGGAGAAGGGCAGCGTACCGTTAATGCGAAGATTCTGTAATGTTCCAGGCGAGAGGTTTAAGAGCTTCCTGACCTGTGGAGATTTGAGCCAGCGTTGAGTTGGACCAGACTGTCTTTGTGACAGCAACTTTTCAATGGCTTCGAGTAGTTCTATTTTGAAAGCCTGTAAGTCTTCCGGGGTGATAATATTGGTTGCCATGATTTGTTCTGCTTTGAAAATCTATGGCTCAAATCACGGTTGTAACCCGTTGTAAAAACAGTCACAACTGTCCTAGGACACCAGGTAACTACCTCAAAATCAGCAAGAAATATTTTAAAGATTTTCTAAAAACAGGGATGATTACTTTTGCATTGGCGGAAATTCCTGTCGGTTTTTCACTTTAGGCAATCCAAAAATCACTCAACTTATGACACAGGAAATCACTCATCCCATCCTTCAAAAAGCCATCAAAAATCTTGACGTAAGCAAGGAGTTTAAGACGATGGCCAAGGCCAACGGATTCAAAACATTACAGAGTATTTTAGACATGCCGTTGCATGAACTTCCTTATAAACCACAGTCGGGGTATCGGATTCTGAAAGAGCTTTTAGATTTACTGAACGAGCAGGGACTTAGCGAACTCGTGAATGAATGACTTTAACACTTAAATGCAGTCGCGGATATTTAAGTTGTGAACCTCTTATCACGCACTTGTAATTTTTGATTTTCAAAAATTATAGTCTTCTGTGGTGAGTCAATGACTATTTTCTCATTTCCAAAAAACGTAACGGTAATGGTATTGACCTCAAATAATGAGCATATCTGTCTATGGTTATATCCGCCTCGCTGAAGCGTTCCAAGGACAGTTTCGTAAACTTTTTTTTACCTTGGTCGAAATTCTTCAAAGGGATTTTAAACAAGTTGATCGCGATAGTCATATTTTTTTGGTTTATAAATAGTTGACTTTCTATTTTTGGATGATTGAGCCAGTTTATTGAAATCAAGACAAAGATTTATCCAGTACTCAAATTCCTTTTTGGTTTTCATCGCGGTACCATCAACCATCACATAACCTTTCATGGGACGCTTGGTAAAATCCATTGTCCTGCAGCCTGCATTTTCAAGGACTGTTTCATGAAGGTCTGGCTCAATACGACACATCATTTCGTCTGCAATAGTAACAACACACATTTTCCCGTTAACCCTAAAGGTTAATCCTCCCATCATTCTCTTCTCTTCGACATTAGAAGAGGCTGAAAGCCATTCTCTTATTCGATCGGCTAGCTTTTCATTGTATGCCAAAACGAAATGGTTTTATCTCCAATCCTTATGAAAACATACAAAAAAGCATTTGAATATTGAGCTGTGTGATTAATGGATCTGCCATACATTCAATTATAATTGACCCGGTCATGATAAGGTTAACTATTATAGGTAATGCTAGTGTAAGATTTCAGCTGGGTGATTGTGTGATTTATGCATGAGACCGGTCGCGCCAACTTTCAATACAGCAACGAATAGCAACTTCGGATCACCTACTGTTTCCGGATATTCCACCAGTTCAAACTTCAAATACACCGAGGACTTAGTTAGCCCTTTTTGTAAAGAGTACTTTAAATCGTTCGCAAAGTTCAATTACTGAATCATTCCAAACTCGTTTCGAAACTTCGTGACTTCGAAATATTGCTTGTGGTAGTATTGCAAACTCGAAATGTCAAGCGCCTGACAATTTTTGTTAAACTTTCTAATCAAATTTAAGGTTACAACCGAAAAGCCTTAGACATGAGAATAATAGTATTAAGCTTCCTTTGCCTGCTTGAATTTACTGTGCTTGCACAAGAGCCACGATCTGTAAACAACGCTGATTTTACAGGTGCCATTGGCAGGAATCAGGGCAGCATTTCGGTTGATTACTTTCACTTATGGAGATTGGGGAAATCTAAAAAAGTTGAAGTTGGATTGGGCGGTAGATTTACCTCCTACTTCGGTAGCGCTCAATATTACTCCTCTGCCCCTGCGAGGCTTGCAGCTGATGAAAGTAAATCTGACTCTTTGTTATTACAATCGCCTCAGGTCAATGCATTTAACATTGCTATCAACTTAGGGTATCGACTATCCGGCAAATTTAGTTTAGGTTTTAACATTGACGCACTTGGTTTCTCCTTTGGGGGAAAACAAAGTGGATCCTATATCAATGGGAATCAAGGACAGGCTGTTTCGGCTAACCCAACTTCCTTTAATGTTTTGTTGATTGGTAATAACGACAAGGGCAGCTTAAACTCTGAATTTTACGCTCGCTATTTCATCAAAGAAAAATTAGCCATTAAGCTGGCTTATCAATACCTATTCACTGAGTACACCACGGAAACGGAGATTCAACAACTACCAGAGGTCAACGATCGATTTCGCAATAAAGCAAGCTTATTGAGCCTAGGCGTAACTAAACAATTTTAAGACCATGAAAAAATTAATAGGACTATTTGCATTAGTAGTAATGATAAGTTGCGATACAGAGGACGCAACTCCAACCACACCTGTCAACGATGTTTTTGATGAAACTAAAGCCACCTTGCTTCGCGAGGGCGCCTGGATGGGGAGCGGAAGTTATAACGTGAATGGCGTAGCAGAGATATATGACGACAATGGAAAAAAAGTATTGCTACTGAATAATTTTTCGTCCAGCAACGGACCAGACCTAAAGGTATATCTAAGTACTACTACAGGCGCTGCTTCGTTTGTGAACCTGGGAAAACTTAAATCAATCAGTGGCAAACAAACCTACGATATACCGGATGGAACAGATGTTACCCAATTCAAGTTTGCGCTCATCTGGTGTCAGCAGTTTTCGGTTCTGTTTGGTAAAGCTGAGACACAGTAACATGCGCTTTATCTTTACTTTCTTTTTCATAGTTCTGTGTTCATTTGTACATGCACAAGTCTACGTTCCTGTTGATGCCACCTCGAAGGTCAGTTTTAAAATAAAAAACTTTGGTTCAACGGTTGACGGAAGTTTTGAAGGACTTAAAGGCACCATAAATTTTGACGCCTCCAATCTCTCAAATGCACTCTTCGATGTAACCATTAATACAGCCACCATTGATACCGGAATTGGTATGCGCGACAATCACTTAGCTAAACCGGATTACTTTGGCGTGGCTGACTTTCCGACCATTCGATTTATTTCAAGTAAGGTTGAGAAATCGAGTAAGCCGAATGAAGCAGTCGTAACAGGCAAACTGACTATCAAGAAAACTACCAAAGAAATTTCCTTTCCGTTTCGGTATAGTGAAGTTAACGGTGTACTTAAATTTACCGGTGAGTTTAAGATCAACCGAAGAGATTTTAATGTAGGTGGTAGTAGTTTTAGCTTGGCCGATGAATTAATAGTATTGCTCGATGTTAGGGCTTCTAAATAAGCTGACATGAGAATGTATTGCATCCCTATTATACTCCAAGTCATATTTGCTTTTGGAATATTCACGGGTTTAACTGCACAGCAATTAATAACAACTGTTGAATTTACCGGGCTAACCAAAACCAATGAATCGTTTCTGCGGCAATACATAACTACATCAGTAGGTGAAGAATATGACTCTCTATTACTCGCAAATGACGGGCAGAGGCTTCTTAATCTTGGAATACTTGGTGAAGTTGTAATTAAACTTGTTAATGAAAAGAAAAATGTAAAAGTGATTTTTGTATGTCGGGAAATGATCAATACTTTACCCGTTTTTGCGCTGGGCAAAACGGATGATACCTTCTGGTGTAAGGCGGGGATTCAAAGTCTGAATTTAACCGGGCGTGGTGATAAACTGTTTGCCTATTATCAATACTACGACAGGCATTCGATCTACTTAAATTATGCTACAGATCGCATCGGTCATTCGCGGTGGGGAACAACGGCATCGTTGATCAAGTGGGCAACTGTCGAACCGCTAAATTCTGAAAATGGAGTAGTAAACTATAACTATACAAACTATACAGGATATTCCAGTGTCGTCCGTTTTTTAACCTTTCAAGAAACGTTGGATTTTGGGGTTGGCTTTTTTAATGAACGATTTGAGGCGTACCAACCACAGATGAATGAGCTTAACGAAATCGTGCAGGGCAATAAGTTACTCTCCAAGTTTATTTTTAAAAGTAATCATCTGAATTATCGGACGTTTTATATAAAGGGTTTTTACAATCAACTCAATGTAGAGTTTATTCATTCCCTTGACGAGGTTCGGAATTTTATAACTGTGTTTAATGACTTTCGATTCTTCAAGCAAATTGGAAAACGTTTCAATTGGGCTAATCGCCTTCGTACCGGAATTGCAACGAATGATGACAATCCATTTGCGCCTTTTGTGCTCGACAGTTATTTAAATATTCGGGGTGTAGGTAACCGTGTGGATCGCGGCACCGGGTCGGTAGTAATCAATACCGAACTACGCTTCACACTTTTTGATAGACGAATTCTGGCTGCGCAAGGAGTAGGTTTTTTTGACTTTGGATCATGGAGAAAGCCCGGAGGTAGTCTTAATGATTTTGCTAAATCAGAGAACATGAGAGCCTTTTCAGGTGTTGGCTTTCGCCTGATTTACAAGCGGGCTTTTGACACCATGCTTCGGATTGATTACGGATATGACTACAACAAAAATGCTGGTTTGGTTATTGGCATTGGACAATATTTTTAATTGGAACTTACTTTAAATACCCGATAATGAAACACTTTTTTATTACCCTCTTAATTGCAGGTTTTACTACCAGTTTATATTCTCAATCTGACATTGCCGCTGAATCAACGGCCATCTCTCCTCTTTTAATAGGAGAGAAAATCCCGAACATAACCTTGTCCGATATATCAGGTAAAAAAAATAAACTTGTTTGATCTTGCTGCCCAAAAGCCAAGCGTAATTGTATTTTACAGGGGTGGCTGGTGTCCATATTGTAACCTTCACTTATCTGAGCTTCAAACGATAGAAGCTGATGTTATTAAAGCAGGCTATCAAATTATTGCCATTAGTCCAGATTCACCCGAAAGTTTGCAGGCCTCCATATCAAAAAATAAATTAAGCTATCTCCTGCTAAGTGATTTTCACACAGAAGCATCAAGAGGGTTTGGTTTGGCTTTTCAGGCGCCCGAACGATATGCAGCAATGCTGAGTAAAGCTTCTGCTGACCAGAATAAGAACGTGCTGCCTGTTCCTGCGGTATTTGTTATCAATCCAGCAGGTGAAATTCTATTCGAACACATCAACCCCGATTACAAGCAGCGATTGAAAGGTTCCCTGCTATTGGCTGTGCTTAAGGAATTAAAATAAACATGCGCTATCAGGGAAAAAACCAGGAACTGCTTATCCTGGAAAATATTGAAGGCAAATCCGCTGGTGCATTGACAGTGCATATCCCCAGCGGATTGATATTTCTTTGGTTTAAAACTAAGCAATCCATAAAAGTGGACTGATCAATACTCCACCTCAAAGCAGATCAGGTTTTGTGTCTTACGGAATTTCATCGAGTGGAAGCCGATCATTTTGAGAAAATTCGATTGATACGATTCAATAGGCCCTTCTATTGCATCAAAGATCATGATGATGAAGTCAGCTGCAAAGGACTGTTATTTTATACTGCCATGCAGCCGCCTGTTATCACTATTCCAAAATCCGAAACTGAAAAATTCGAGATACTTTGGGAAATGTTTTTGATTGAAATGGGTACAGCAGATAATTTGCAATTTGAAATGTTGCAAATGATGCTCAAGCGATTTATTATTCTTTGCACACGGATTTATAAAGCAGAGCGTCCGTTGTTGAATGTCAAAGCAAACACATGGGATATAATACGCGAGTTTAATTTTCTTGTAGAAATTCATTTTAGGGAGAAACACTCGGTGGCAGCCTATGCATCCTTGCTTAATAAGTCACCGAAAACACTTTCCAATTATTTTTTACGAGAGGGCACTGAAAGCCCTTTACAAATCATTCAGGAACGCATTATGCTGGAGGCAAGGAGACTGCTGCGCTATTCTGATAAATCCGTAAAAGAAATTGCCTATGAAATTGGTTATGAAGACGTCCAGGCATTCAGTCGTGCCTTTCGCCAGAAAGAAGGGATTTACCCAAGCAGTTTTCGAGAGGGATAAACACGCTGAGGTAACTGATGATATTAACATTTAAGAAAGACATCTGAAAACCATTTTTAAACAAATAACTATAAGCAAATGAAATTCAAAAAGTTAATTGTAGTTGGTGTTATTGCGGGGACCTTGATGTATCACGAGGGGCTTTCACAAAGTTGGAAGCTAAAAGAAAGTGAATCATATATAGTTTTTATCGCAAAAAATTTAGGAATGAATGTAAGTGGTAAAATTTCAGGCATGAAAGTTACCGGCAGCTATAACAACAAAGATATTTTTGCTTCCAATTTTATAGGAAGTATCGATGTTTCCACTATTGATACAAAAATAGACTTGAGGAATGATCGTTTAAAATCAGACGACTATTTTGATGTTGAGAAATATCCAACCATCACATTCAAGTCGAAGAAGATTATAGAAGCAGGCTCCACGCTCAAAGTTATTGGTGACATTACG
Source organism: uncultured Chryseolinea sp. (assembly GCA_964397805.1). Lineage (GTDB taxonomy): Bacteria > Bacteroidota > Bacteroidia > Cytophagales > Cyclobacteriaceae > Chryseolinea. The sequence continues at coordinate 9,398 of CAYNKN010000024.1, forward strand.
ATAAAAGGCGTGACCAAGGAAATAGGAATCACTTTTGCTATCGAGCGAAAGGAAAATAAACATACTCTTGTTGGCAATGTAACCATCCAAAGGAAAGATTTTGATCTTGGAAGTCGTACAACTCTAATTATGGCGGATGCAATTCTAGTACGCATATTTGCCGTTTTTGAACAAATATAAATTTCTAAGTTCAGCGATATTTTGGAAACTATTTCTAAGATCATCAACATAGGGAAGTATTGACAACACTTCGGGAAGTTGTGGCTACCTGCATGAAGGCAGGTTAGTTCACTTTTGTAGCCACAACTAAAAAAAAGAAAATATGTCAAACAAAAGAACATTTACCGTGCCCACCCACGATGAGGTGAGCCCAACAAATCAGGCTATCTTCGATAACCTGAACAAAGGATTAGGCTTTGTGCCAAACCTTTATGCCTATTACGCCAAGAGTGAAACCGCTCTAGCGGACTACTTGGCACTTCAAAACCGAAAGAGTACATTGAAAACAAAAGAGCGTGAGGTTATCAACCTTGTTACCAGTCAGATAAATGGCTGTCGCTATTGCCAATCGGCACACACTGCATTGGGTAAAATGAATGGCTTCACTGAAGATCAGATTTTAGAGTTGAGAGGTGGATCTGCTTCGTTTAATCCTAAGTTTGATGCACTAGCAAAGTTTACAAAATCGGTAGTAGAGAACCGTGGTCATGTCATTGAACAAACTAAGGAAGCCTTCTTTTCGGCTGGCTATACCGAAGCAAGTTTAATTGATGTTGTTATTGTGATTGGAGATAAGATAATCAGTAATTACATCCACAACCTAACAGGTTTTACTATCGATTTCCCAGTTGCTCCCGAACTTGACGCTGTAAGTATATAGAAAAATGATCAGTGTGCTCCTTCCTTATTTCTTTCAAGAAGTTTGGGGAGGGGCACACTTTCTTTGTTTTATAGGATACGCTAGCATTTTGTCCATTTGTCGTCAACAAGACATTTAATTGCGTATCAAATGTCTTGTATTGTTGTTTAAGTTGAGGCTAAATCAACCACTTATATGAAACTGTTCATCGTAATTCTTTCGTTAACGCTTGCCCAGGTTGCCTATCCACAGCAGGCGGACACCCTAAAATATTGTGTTGGTGAGGGGAGTGTAGGTGTGGGCGGCCATGACCCCGTAAGTTATTTTCAAGGATCAAAACCTTTGGCCGGTAAAGAAATTTTCAGTTCAGCGTTTGAAGGAGTGACATATCGTTTCGATTCTGAACCCAATCTCAAAAAATTTATTTCTAATCCAGGTAAATATCTTCCTCAGTTCGGTGGTTGGTGTTCCATGACCTTGGCCATGGGCAGAGCCACAACACCTAAGTACGATAACTTCGTTATCTTGAAAGACAAGTTATATTTATTCGAACGCACCATATCTGTCAATGGACGTGAGCTATGGCTAAAAGACCCGAAGGCAAACGAAAAGATTGCATCAGCCAATTACACCAGTTACCGGACTACGGGTAAGATTAAATAAAATTATTTTGCGCAATTGGTATTTAGTCTTCATCTTATTTCTATTGCCGGGGTGCCAAAAGCAAACGACTACTTATACAATTCTAGGTAACATTGAAGATCCGCAAAACCAAATTGCGCTTACCATTTCTTCTTTACTTAACAGGCATCTTGCAGATAGTGTAAAGGTGAAAAGTGGCGTTGGATCATTAGCCAATCTAGATTCCCTTGAGTTAGGTAAAGCTGATTTTGGCATTGTCGATAACTATTCACGATTTAGCGATAAGGTTTCATCTGTATTGCCGCTATACCCGCAATTGCTCCACATTCTCCACAGAAAAGAAAAATCTCCTCAGTCATTGCGGGAACTCTTTCGTATTGGAAAAATATTTGCGGGGATTGAAGGGAGTGGCACCAGGAGATTTGTTGATGAATTGATGAAGGATATTGGCATCGACAAATCCAACTGCACATTTGTAGATGTGTATGATTTTTTCGAGGCAGATGTTATTTTTGCTTTTACTGATTTGCTTACCCAGGAGGAATTACGGGACTTAGAGGGGTATCATTTATACAGTATTGACGAGGTTGCTAACCTGGGAAAAGGTTCACTAGCGGAAGGCATTTGCACACGTCATCCGCAGTTTGAGCCTTATGTTATTGCACGAGATTTGTATGGTTCCTTTACCGAACGGGCAATACTCACAATAAAGGTAGACGCCATCTTGGTTTGTCGTTCAGATCTTGATGTTACATTTGTCTTCAACACCATTCAAACACTTTCTGAAAATAGTCAGGATTTAAAAAATATCAATCCCCTACTCTACCAGTTCTCTTCCAACTTTGATCCACGTAAGCTCAGCTTTACTCTTCATTCAGGCTCCAGAGAGTATCTTGATCGTAATGAGCCAACTCTATTTGAGCGCTATGCCGAATTAATTGGTGTAATCGTGACGATTCTAGTTGCTTTGGCAAGCACATTGTACACGATTACAAAGTGGCAGCTACAGAAAAAGAAAAATAAAATCGATGTCTATTACCAAAGGCTAATTTCTATCCGAAGAAAAACACAAATAGCTGAAAATACTGAAGCCTTAGTTACCTTGAAGGTGGAATTACAGGCTGCTCAGGAAGAAACAATTGATTTGGTTACTCACGAGAAACTTCTTGCTGATGACTCATTTCTAATATTTCTAAATCTCTCAAAGATTGTAAATGACGAGATTGATAAGAAGCAGGTTCTCTTTGTCGGAAGTTGATAGAGATTTGTGTGTCTTCCCATTCACATAACCAAATCACCAGATCTATAACGATAGGTTACTAAGCAGTAGAGGCATTGGGAGAAATCGATGTCGTTTTTTTTAACTATGTGAAACTTGAAAGAGACGACACTGTTCGAGATAAATTCGATTGGCATGAACAGTATTAGATTAAGACTGGGATCAGTATTTTTAATCAAAACTCCACCTGCTTCAAATACTGCTCAAACATAATAATCTTCTTCGCATCCGCATTGTTAAACAGAAATGGCGCAACATCATCTGCCATTGCTTTCATATCAAGCTTGCTGCACGTTTCAAGTAAGCTATCCTTCAATGCTTGGGCATCGGTAATTTTCAGTTTCAGTTCGAGGTAGCCGTAGTCAGGTTTTGCACCTTTTGAAAGCAGGAACACCACATCAAAAAAGTCGCGCCCCTTTGATCTCTTTCGGTTGATTATGGCAAAGCACTTCTGCGCAAGCAGAATGTTCAATGGCGTTACCGGTATTTCAGTAAACACATCGAACTTGTTTAGAATGTGCTTGTCGGGAGTAAAGGCATAGTGCTGCGGTTCTGTGTCAAGCTGAATCAGAATTTTTTCAGAGATATGTCCGGTTAACCCTTCGTTAAAAAGAAGTTTGGGGAATTTAACGTAACAGTGAAACGCGCCCTTGTAAACCGTTTTGATTTCGACTTCGTATCCATCGCGTTCAAGGTTTGTCTTTATCGTCTCCGAGATGGTATCAAAGTGATCTTCCGTTAAACCACTGTTATCAAAATCGAGGTCTTCTGAAAAGCGCTGGTTCCCATGAACAATTCGTAACGCGGTGCCTCCGAGGAAGCAGAGCTTTTGTCCTTGGTCTGGTATGTCGTAAATGATCTGAAGTATTTTGTATTGCAGGTACTCACGCAAAATGAATTCGCGATGTATGCGCAAAGGCTCCGGATAGAATGGAAGAATCTCGTTCAGGTTAAGCATGCTTCAGCAATTGTTCAGTTAATATCTTCACTCTTTTCTCCAGCGCCTTATTCTTAAACATCGCGAGGTAGTCTTGCAGCTTCTGTTTTTCGAGAAGGGATCTCAATTCAGATACATTGAGCCGCAGGCTCTCGAGGTCTTCCAAAGAATTAATGGAAGCGTTGAGATAAAGATAGTCCAGTATCAGTTTCTCTGGTTCGGCTAGTTTATACATGGTGTTTTCAAAACTGACTAACCGATAGCCGAACATCAGCGAAGGCTTTACATGCTTGTAAGAAAACGTACCAATACCGGTGTTGAAGTCTTGTGTCTTCAGGGATGTAATCGCTGTAATCGTATAAACACCTTCCGGTATCCACCGGTAATGCGACATAGCCCATTGCAGGGAAATATAAGAAGGTGAATAGATTCGGTTCGAGACTATCAAGAGTTCTTCCTGTCTCAATGTTTTGGAAAAAGCGTACCACCGGTTAACGATTTTGCGGATGTAGCCTTTTTGCTGCCACTCCACCAGACGTCTGGTATCAAAGCCGGAATCCCACTTATGAATATCCTGAGTGGAGAACGCCAGAAAGGGTTCAAAATGGCTTTTGAAGTCAAGAAATCGCATTAATATTTCTATTTATTGTTAAAAATAACAATTATCAGAAACATATCAATAAAACAGATAGGTTTTAAACCTAAGTAGGGTATCGCTGCCGGGAACTTTTATCAGGGAAAGCCAGCAAACCTATGATCAGAAAGTATTCTAAAGCGGTGATAATGCCATAGAAGGGGTAATGGATGCTTGCGTTTCTTTTCTAAGTGCTTTCATTAAATAGTTTTTGGTTTACGGTAGACAACATCTATTTACTTGAAGCGAGAATATCTGTCTCGTCTAATAACTGTTTCTTCCAACTTGCCAGCTACAATTATACATTCGCATTCTCACCAAAAGTTGATTCTAAGTCGATGTTGATTTGTTTGACTAAGGAATCAATTTCATTTGCTTGATCTAACATTTTTTCAATAAAAAAGTCTGGATTCGTGTTGGGCTCAAGTTTATAAATTGAGGCGAGTCCAAGTAGTCTCGCTACAGGACCTCTTAAATGATGTGCATTGGTGTAGCTGTACTTAATCAATATTTCATTCTGAATTTGAATTTTTGCAGTACGTTGATTTACTACGTTTTCCAGGTTCCTATTTAACTCGCTAAGGTTTTCTTGAATTTGAAGCAGTTCTTCATTTTGCGCTGCGATTTCATTTCCTTTTTCATGAAGTTCAATATTCCTGTCTCTCAGACGTTGATGAATTCCATCGTAACTGGTTTTCAATACGCCAGCTGCGTACGTAAGTATGAAGTACAAGGTGGAGTAAGTAATAGCTGCAGTAACTGCATCTGGTAAATGGAGAACAAAGATTGTGTTGATGATGGTAAAAGCAATTCCATGCATTATCCACATTATTCGTCCCTTTAGCATGACTGAAAAAATAAACCCGACAATTAGTACAACGGATAAGGTTGTAGTAGTATTAGGAACTGTTAAACGCTGATAGCTCATAGCTGCAAGAGCAACAGATGTCACAGTTAAAACTGCTGTTGTTGGGAATCTACGTCTGAGTAGATAAGCAATGATACATGCAATTAATATAATGATTGAAATTGCAATTGACAGAGTATCCTCAGGAAATAGCAGAATATTGGATACAAGCACTAAAAACACACCTGCTATTGAAATTATCAATATTGTGTTTAGAAAATATTTCTCAATGTTCTTTATCTCCATAATTTTTCGTCTGCTAGCGCTTTCATCCTGTGTCCAAAGATTGAGCCTTCAAAGTCAGTTGGCAATTTACTAAAAGTCGCCTACGTGAAATTGATTATTTGTAAGTTTTCCACGATCGAATTTGTTTTCGAATACAGTACTGTTTTTAAAATAAGAGATCAAGTATTTCTGAAAATTGCTATTTAAATCAATTTTCAGAAATAAATTATATCCAACCAGAGAGATTTAAAGAACAAAAAAGTAGGGTGTTGCTTCCGGGAACTGTTATCAGGGAAAGAGCCAGCAAACCTATGATCAGAAAACCTTCTGCGGAGCTAATAGCAGTTCTGCTTATCATACTTTTCGTTTACACCGCCTCCAGCAAGTTGCTGGATATAGCCGCCTTCCGCAAACAAATGCTCAATCAGCCGTTGCCCGAAACACTGAAGCAGAATCTCGTGTGGTTGGTTCTTGCTTCTGAAATAGCCGTATCCATTCTCCTGATCATTAAACCTGTCCGACTTTATGGATTTGTACTTGCATTCCTCCTGATGCTTGCCTTTACCTTATATGTAAGCCTGATACTGGCAAATACATTCGCCTACATCCCCTGCTCCTGTGGTGGCGTACTTAACACCCTATCTTGGGAGGTACACCTTACCTTCAATATTTTCTTTACCCTTCTTGCACTTGCCGGAATCATCATCGAGCGAAAGCGAAGACTAATGATGACCTGAAAAATATTTGCGCAGATGCCAGGCTGATCACCGGGCGCAGGGGAACGCTGAAAACCTGAAACAGAGTAGGCACTTTGAAAACCCGATAGACGGTTTGATGCTTTTTGAGTTGTTAAAAAAGTATCCAGTATTATGAAAAAGTTCTTTGGAAAATTTCTGCCTGTAATGGCTTTTCTTTTTGCCATCGGTGCTGCGTTTGTTACGCAAGCCTTTAATGCTCCGCCCGTGGGAACACTGAAGGCCAAGATCAATGGTGCCTGGCAGCCCATTAGCGAAACGCAGTCGTACACCTGTGTCAGTAGCTCTGACGAATGTGTGGCAAGGTTCAACCAGCAAAACCAGATGATACCTGGCACGTTGGTTCCGGGAACCTATGATGCGGACTAAGCCGCCATACCGTTCGGTAAAAAAAGAGCATGGATGACTTACATTCATCCATGCTTCTTATCTAAGAAGTAAACTCCTTTCTAAAAACGGATTCTATTTTCTCCAGCAATATCGGCTTTGAAAAAAAGTAATCGATACCCAGTGACTGCGCCTGTTCAATGTCAGCCGGATCGAGCGTTGATGAAAACATGATCGTTACGAGCTTCCTGTCTTTGAGGCATTCCATTTCCTTCACCTCGCTAAAGAACTGGAACCCATTCATGATGGGCATATGCAAATCAAGCAATACCACCGCAGGAAGTTTCATGGCTCCTTCACATCCCCGATGAAGAATATCCAAAGCCTCTTGGCCATTGTAGGCGCTGTAAACATTATTTACACATGCATACGCGGAGAGTATTCGTTTGCTGATCAAGTGGACAAGGTCATCATCATCCACTACCATTACATTTCGTTTGAGGGTCATTAGCAAAGTATCAACGTGAGTTCTGCTCAATACCACTCGTCTGGATTTCCTGATCGGGAATAGGGAACGCGTAGCGTACATCATTGGGAGGTAAACTATGCTTCGTTCCATTCAGCGTCCTATGCAACGTAATTGCAAAACGTTCATCCTGATTCAACCTTTTCAGATCGCTCCATCGCGTAGCGCGGAAGAGAAGTTCTTTTCGTCTTTCGTCCAGGATACGTGCAAGCAGAATCTCCGGATCTGTTTCATCTACGGGAACGAAGGCTTCCAACTTCCAGCGCTTTTCAAGTAATGTGTTCAAATCTTCCAATGCTCCGGCAATATTTCCAAGTCTGGCTCTGCATTCCGCCCGAATCAGATAAACTTCATCATTGGCAATACCACCGAACAGCGTAGATGTTCCGGTGTAGTTCGCCTTAAAGGTATATCGGTTCGGACTTCTTAGTCTGAAAAAAACCTGCTTACGCAAATCATCATTCTCGTATGACGCATACAATAGCGTATCCACATACGTTGTGGAGAATACTGTATACCCATAAGTGATCATCTGGCCATGAAATAAAATCTCATCGTTCATTCTTGCCACCGGTCGTGTTGCTGCTGCATTCAGTGTATTGTAATCCAATAAAAAATTGTTGCCGCTCAGTGAAGCACTCGCCCAACTCTCGGCATTTTCGTATTCTCCCATAATCAAATACACTCGTGCCAGCAGTGCCTTTGCAGCCGTAGTAGTTGGCCTTGTCTTATACGATGAATTCACTGGAAGCAATGGCAATGCTTCCGTAAGGTCATTGATAATTTGGTTTAATGTTTCCATCCGTGAAGCACGGTTCACTTCTGCATTTACATCTGCAGTTAACCGGATGGGAATTCCTAAACCAGAACTTTCACCAACAGGCATTGAAAAAAGTTCAAGTAGCTGATGGAAAGCATGAGCGCGAAAGAACAATGCACTACCCTTTATACT
>CAYNKN010000025.1:0-16733 GCA_964397805.1 uncultured Chryseolinea sp.
GCTTCCAGCCAAGAATCTTCCAAGCTTTTCTAGCTGAGGCTAGGAGAACCGGAGGATCAAGAGGCCTTCTAGCTAAAAACTGAGTTTGAAGGGGTACCCTAACGGTTTGCTCCACTTTTTTGATGATTTCTAAAACTGAAAATCTGATTATCTATGGCCAAGCTGCCGATTACTACAAAGGCAAAGGCATCTCTAAAGTTTATACGAAAGCGTATATGGCCAAAATATCGGATGACAATGACACCCTATTTATTGCTGCGGATACCTTAGTTTCTATTGACGATCCGGACCCACAGAAAAAACGGTTATTAGCGTACAACAATGTAAAAATTTTTAAAAGCGACATTCAAGGTTTAGCAGATTCGCTTGAATATCGATCGATCGATTCAACCATTTATTTTTATAAGGATCCGGTACTCTGGTCGGATGGAAACCAAATGACGGCAGATTCGATTAGGATGCTGATCTCCAACAACACCATCGATAAAATATTTATGAATGTAAACAGCTTTGTAATTTCTCGCGATTCCCTCATTAACTTCAATCAGATAAAGGGAAGAAAAATGACTGCTGAATTTAAGAATAAGCAGATAAATAAAGTTGTTGTTGAGGGGAACGGTGAGAGCATCTACTTTGCTCTAGATGAAAAGGAAGGAACCGCCATGGGATTGAATAAGATTATTTGCAGCAACATTACTATTCGATTTAAAGAAGGGAAAGTAAACAACCTGAGTTTTTATGTGAGACCAGAAGCGCGTTTTGTACCGCCCCACGAAATGAAACCAGATGATAAAGAATTGCCCGGCTTTTCGTGGAAAGAAAACGATAAACCAACGCAGGAAGAAGTTACCTATAAAATAATAAGACCCCCTAAAGAAAAACCTGCTGTATTGAAACCAAAACAAAAGGCTGCTCAATAGAGCAGCCTTTGTAATTTATTAATGAAGTAGCAAATTACTTGCGACCACCACCGAAGAATCCACCAACGCGAATACCGAAGTAGCTATTTTTAAGATCACCAGTATCCGTGCTCGATGTAGGAATAATGTTATAGTCAAGCGACAAGGTGAAGTGACCAACATCAAAACCTACTCGTGGATAAAACCCAACTTTAGTTTCTTTTGCTGTTTCAGTTGTGTTTGGGTTGTTTGGGTCACCGGTAATACTAGCACCCGTTAAGTTAAAAATACCAAAACCAGCACCCACGAAAGGTCTGAACGTATTGTTGCTTAAGTAATACTGAGCATTAAGCGACCAAGAGCCAATTAACGCAGCATCTAATGACACAGAATTATCATCAGCAAATCCACGGGCAACAATAGCAGCTTCACCACGCAGGCCAATTAATAGTTCATCGGTAACTCTGTAGGCTGGCTCCAAGTAAAGTAATACTCCTCCACCAGCACCCTTTCCTCCAGGGATGGCATAGCCGGCACCTAGCCCAACCTTGAATTTCTTGTAATCTTGTGCTTGTGCGGTTGCCGCAAAAAGTAAGCACACACTGAAAATAAAGGCGATTTTTTTCATCATGTTTAAAAAGTTTAGTTTGTAGTTCACGAAGGTTGATAAAAATAACTGATTTTCAAAAGACTATTAATCAGCGACATGTAAGGTATTAGTGATAATTCACTTTAATCAAGTTGTCAACCATGCGATTAATGCTCTTTTGGGCATAGGGAGCGACAAACGAACTATACGTGAAGAAATTGTGAAGATTTCAAAAAATACTATTCACAAATTATGAGAATAGGGTAAAATGTTTAACTTTTGTATCCATGATCCTCTTCTATGAATAAATTTTTACTGTTGGCTATTATTTTTCTCTCTACTGTCCCGTTGTTTGGTCAGGGTTTCGAAATTATTAACTCCTCTGAGACACATAAGGGTTATATAGGTGATATCATTAAAGCTCCTCTAAAATTCAAGAATACCACTGACAGACCAATCATTTTAATCGTTCGAAAAGTAACTGAACAAATTGGCAGTACACAAAAAAGTTATTTCTGTGTTGACGACAATTGTCTTGATCAGCGAACGGAAGATTTTATTATTAAAATTGAGGCTGGACAAACCCTTACCACCCTACAGATAGCATTAGAGGCTGGTTTAGTTCCCGGTTTAAGTTCTATCCGTTATCTGGCGTACAACAAGTCTAATCCTAGCCAAGCACTCGAATTTGATCTTGAATTTTCTGCTGAAGAAAAGCGTGAAAAACAAGATGTTTATACGTCTAAGTTCATCTCTATCAAAGAGGTATACCCTAATCCAGTTTCCGATTATGCCTACGTAGATTACAAAATCCAGTCTGACGCTATTAAAGCCAAAATCCTCCTTCATAACCTATTAGGCAATGTTATAAGTGAATATGAACTTCCTCCAACCGGAACCTCCGTTAGAATGAAGGCTGATGACCTCAGCCCAGGTATCTACTTTTACACGCTTTATATTGATAACGAGGGTGTAATGACCCGAAAATTAATAGTAAAGAAATAGAACCATTACCGGTGCCCCCGCATCATGCTTAAAAAAAGTCATTTTTCCATTGTCTCTCTTGTGTTATATTTGCGGGCTTATGCAGAAACTGTCGGCTTCAACTCTTTTAGTTTTACTCCTATTGATCGGGTTTTCCTGTAGTAAATTTCGGAAAATTGAAAAAAGTCAGGATTGGCGTGTGCGTCACGATGCAGCATTAAACTATTATGCTAAAAAGGACTATTACAAAGCTTCTGTTCTTTTCGAACAGATTTTGCCCATCGTTCGAGGATTACCCGAAGGTGAAAAAGTGCAATTCTACATGGCCTATTGCCAATATTATAGCAAACTATACCTACTGGCTTCGGAACAGTTTAAAACCTTCTACGAAACATATGGTAGAAGTTCAATGGCGGAAGAAGCCCGATACATGTTTGCCTATTCGTTATATGCATCATCACCAAACCCTAACCTGGATCAAACCAATAGCATTGAGGCGATGGCCGCTATGCAGGAATTTTTGAACCGCTATCCAAACAGCAAATTTCGTGATCAATCTATAGAAGTCATTTTTTCTATTCAAGAAAAGCTGGAACGCAAAGGTTTCGAAAATGCTTACCAGTACTATAAAATGAAGAGCTATAAAGCGGCTATTGTGGCATTCAACAATTTCATGGGCAATTACCCAGATTCTGAATACCTCGAGGAATCGTTTTATTACATCATTGTCGCTGAATACAAACTTGCCGAACAAAGTATTTTTTCAAAACAAGGGGAACGATTTGAGGCAGTGGTGAGTCACTATAAAGATTTTGTTGATAAATATCCTCAAAGCAAATTTCTTCGAGAAGCTGAACGTTTATATGCCGACAGCTTAGAGAAACTTAATAAATCAAAAAAAATTAATACGTAATACTATGGCTATTCAATCATCAATTGTAACACGCGACATCGATAAAATTGCTTCACCAACAGGTAATCTATACGAATCAGTAGTGGTAATTTCAAAACGTGCTCGTCAGATATCGGTTAACATTAAAGAAGAACTAAATAATAAGTTAGCTGAATTTGCTACTACTGTAGATAACTTAGAAGAGGTTTTTGAAAACCGCGAGCAAATCGAGATTTCTAAATTTTACGAACGTATGCCCAAGCCAACTATCACCGCTACTGAAGAATTTCTGGAAGGTAAACTAGGATCGCGTTATCGTTCGGCAGACGACACGAACACTAAACCAGAAGCTTAATTGCTCAATTCCCATGCTGCAGGGGAAAAAAATCATACTGGGAATAACGGGCAGTATTGCTGCTTACAAAACAGCTACGTTAACCAGGCTATTAGTTAAGTCGGGGGCTGAGGTAAAAGTGGTGATGACACCCGATGCACACCACTTTATTACACCGCTTACGCTCGCTACACTCTCCAAAAATCCGGTAACAACCGAGTTTACAAAAAACGATCAGGGCGAATGGAACAACCATGTCGCCTTAGGGTTATGGGCAGATGCCATTGTTATTGCTCCAGCTTCAGCCAATACTATTGCAAAAATGGCCACTGGTTTATGCGATAATCTGCTACTGGGCGTTTACTTATCTGCACGTTGCCCGGTTTTTTTTGCTCCCGCTATGGATTTGGATATGCTCCAACATCCAACTAGTCAAGGAAACTTGGCTGTTTTGAAAAAAAATGGAAATCACTGTATTGAACCAAGTTTTGGTGAATTGGCGAGTGGCTTAATTGGAAATGGAAGAATGGCCGAGCTCGAAAATATTCACCAATACCTTCATCAGTTTTTTCAACAACATCAACCCCTTGCCGGTAAAACTGCGCTTGTTACTGCTGGTCCTACCTATGAAGCCATCGACCCTGTGCGCTTTATTGGCAATCACTCAAGTGGCAAGATGGGATTTGCACTGGCTGAAGCATTAGCTCAACAAGGTGCCATCGTAAATTTAATAACAGGTCCAACTGCACTACATATCGAACACCAACAAATTAACGTTATACGCGTAACTTCTGCTGACGAAATGTATAACGCTTGTCACCAACACTTTGAAAGTAGCACTATTGCGGTATTATCAGCTGCCGTAGCCGATTACAAACCGCTTAAAAAAGAAGATCAAAAAATAAAGAAAAAGGACAGTACATTAACTATGGAGTTAACCAAAACCCCAGACATAGCCGCTTCACTCGGTAAAATAAAACGCTCCGATCAGTTAATCGTTGGGTTTGCGCTGGAAACAGAGAAGGCCATAGAAAATGCGATTCAAAAATTAGAAAATAAGAACTTTGATTTTATCGTACTAAACTCGCTTCAAGATGAAGGTGCTGGTTTCGGACATGATACCAACAAAATTTCAATCATCGATAAAAACCATCAGCTTACTTCACTGGCATTAAAATCTAAAAAAGAAGTAGCTAAAGATATTGTGGATACTATTATTGCTAAACTCCATGCGTAGGTATATACTTTTTATTATTCTATCTATCACCTGTGGGTCGCTGCAAGCACAAGAATTAAATTGTGTTGTGACTATTAATGCCAATCAAATTCAAACTTCTGATCGTGGTATTTTTAAAGACATGAAGGTTTCGATCGAACAGTTTATGAATAGCCGTAAGTGGACCAACGATGCCTATAAACCCCACGAAAAGATTAACTGTAACATCTTAATCACCATCTCAAAAATGCCAAACATTGGCAACTTTTCTGCCGTAGTACAAATTCAATCGGCACGTCCAGTTTACAATTCAAATTACGCTAGCTTGGTCTTTAACTTTGCCGATCGCGATTGGGAATTTGAATACATTGAATCACTACCACTAGAATTTAACGATAACAACTTCACCACGAATCTTACTTCGATGTTAGCCTTTTATGCGTACATTATGTTGGGTGTAGATTATGACACATTCAGCGAACTAGGTGGCACTACTTATTACCAAAAAGCGCTTATGGTTGTTAATAATGCGCAGCAATCGAACCGGCCGGGTTGGCAATCGTTGGGGGGTAATAATCGCAACCGTTACTTCTTAGCCGAGAATTTCAACAACGGACAAATGGTTGATTTGCGTAAGGCACTCTACTCCTATCATCGGCTAGCGCTAGATCAGTTCGATAAAGATCCAGATAAGAGTCGGGAGATTATTTTAAAAGGATTAAAGGATATCAAGAAAATTCGCGACATCAACCCAACGGCTATTCTGGTGATTAGCTTCTTTGATGCCAAAGGTAAAGAGCTATCCAACCTGTTCTCTACGGGTAATATTCAAATTAGGCGCGAGGCGTACGATGTGATTACAACGATCGACCCTTCGAACCGCGCCAACTATGAAAAAATTCTTGAGAATTAATCTTCGAAAAAGATTTTGGTAAGACGTGGGTAAAACTATTTGCTTCGGCTATTTTAGCTCCCAATACTACACAGCATGCGTACCCGGCAACATAGGCTAAGCGATCACAAGCAAATTCGGTTAGAACTAAGCAATCTTACCGGTAAAAATATTACGTTGGTCATGCAAGACAACATGACCGTGCTGGGTAAATTACTAACGCTTCAGGATAATCAATTGGTTATTGAAAACATGCGGCTAAAAAAAATCACGCTAAACGTAAATGCTATAGACGAACTTTATTACGACACCCTTGAATAATGTTAACCCACCTTACCATAAAAAACTATGCGTTAATCAGACACCTTGAATTGGAACCGTCTGAACGCTTAAATGTAGTGACAGGCGAAACTGGTGCAGGTAAATCTATTATGTTGGGTGCATTAGGGCTCCTTCTCGGAAATCGTGTAGATACGAAAGTACTTTGGAACGATCAGGAGAAATGTATTACAGAAGGTGTCTTCAATATCCGAAACTATAATCTTCACAAACTCTTTACGGATGAAGAATTAGACTATGAAGATGTAACGGTAATCCGAAGAGAAATAAGTCCGGCTGGAAAATCACGCGCGTTTATTAACGATACGCCAGTAACATTAGAGGTGATGAAAAAAATAGGCAGTCTGCTTATGGACATTCATTCACAGCACGAAACATTACAGCTTGGCAATCAGTTTTTCCAACTTCGGTTAGTCGATACGTTCAGTCAAAATCAACATCTATTGGATCACTATACTACCCAATGGATGATCTATCAGCAAGCCAAAAAAGAATTTGAAAAACTCACAGCCGAAGCAAGCACCCTTAGGCAAGAAGCCGATTATGTACGCTTTCAACTCGATGAACTAACACAAGCTAACCTGGAAGAAACCGAGCAAGAAACGATTGAGTCGGAATTAAAAATAATGGAGCATGCCGAAGAAATTAAAGGACGCTTTCAACTTATATTGGATGGATTAAATCGTGGTGAATTTGCTGCACGCAATGGACTAACTATTGCTCGAACGCAATTACAGCAGATCAGCTCGTATTCGCCTACTTACGAAACACTATTTACTCGGTTAGATAGTTTAGTTATTGAGCTGGATGATATTATCGAAGAAATTGAACGCGCAGAAGAATTAATAGAATACGATCAAGAACGTACGGAGTATATAAAAGAAAGGTTAAGTGTTTTGTATCGTTTGTTTCAAAAACACCGCGTTACAGGCAGCAAAGAGTTAATTAACCTTCGTGAAGCATTGGAAGAAAAAAACGTGATCACGTCTAATGTAGATGAAGCACTTGATCAAGCTCAGAAAAAACTAAAAGAGGCTGAGCATACTTTGCGAACGTATGGTACCCAGATCCGTGAAACAAGAAAAAAATCATTTACGCCATTAACAAAACAAATTACTGAACTACTACAACTACTCGGTATACCTAATGCTTCGTTACAAATTGAGCTAACGGAAATCGAACCTACCGCTACGGGTCTTGATAAAATTGAATTGCTATTTAGTGCTAACAAAGGCGTAGCACCAAGACCATTGGCACAGGTAGCATCTGGTGGCGAATTCTCGCGACTGATGTTTTGCATCAAGTATGTGATGGCCGAAAAAACAGCTATGCCAACACTCGTACTTGATGAAATTGATAGTGGTGTTTCTGGAGAGGTGGCCATCAAATTGGGCAACTTGATGAAACGCATGGCTGCTAACCATCAGGTTATTTCCATTAGCCACTTACCACAAATTGCTGCGAAAGCAGATGTACACTATCTCGTTTATAAAGATAACAGTGCCGACAAAACGGTGAGCATTATTAAGGCATTGGCGGAGGAGGAACGTGTAGAAAACATTGCTAAAATGATTGGTGGTGAAAAACCCTCAAACATTGCCCTTCAAAACGCAAAAGAGCTTTTAGCGCAATAACATACCTTAGCTATTCTTTTGATTCTTTCGTTGACTCTGCTTCTAACTCCGCCTTTACCTCATCACGCACACGATGACCTCGTGTACCCCGAAAGCGCTCCCTAAAAGTTTCGCGCTCTGTGATCGAAACAAAATCAGGTATGTAAGCAGCCGAAGTATCAATGTTGGGCAAGGCGAGTTCATTTAAGTTAAGCTTATCAAACACAATAGGAATATAGCTAACCCCAGGGCAGTACTTTTTTGCAAAACCCTTGAGCATGCGCGATTGAAACGGATCGGTCGCTAAAGCAATTTTCTCAAAACCCATGGCGCGCGCCATTTTCCACGAGTAGTAAATATTCTCGGTGCTGTGTTCTGCTTTTGTTTCAGAAAACGTAAGGTGAGTTGGTATCCCTAATGAATCCGCCATACCCTTCATGGCAATACTTTCAACGAAAGGACTATACACAGCCGAACCCGAAAAAATAATATTCTTAGTAAATCCGGAATCATACAGATGCTTGGCCCAAAACAAACGCATTTTCATTACAGAAGATGTTTTGTCTTTGAGATAGGGTACACCCGGAACAATAATTACATCGTATGGTTTTTTTATTGCCGCTTGCCTATACGATTTTTTTGCATAATGACTAAAGGTGCAGTGTGTAAGTACTAATGCTACCAACAGTAAAAGATGAAAGTATACGATCGCCTTGATAACTTTACGCGCACGTGTTGTCATGTTATTATTACTTGTTAACTAATCGAATATTCCATGTATCGTCATAGGCAATTAACCCTTCATCAACCATATCGCGAACTACTTCCATAAATATTTCGCGATCGCGTGGAGCGATACGTTCTTCTAAAACTTCAATAGTCATGTTTTGTTTTGCTACTACATGCAGTACCTCCTGTCGTAACAAGGTAAAGTGTTCTAGCGACTGCCGCTTGCGCTGATCAATACACGTGTCACAGATACCACAGGTGGCCTCTGTTACTTCATCAAAGTAAGCCTGAATACGCTGCATCCGACACCCTTGTTTCGTAGAGACATATGTAATCATGGCTTCCATTTTATCAAAAACCATTTTCTTACGCTCCTCCATACGCCTAACATCCAGGGGCAAGGTTTCCGCAGCTTGTCGTGGCAGTATGAAAGTAACCTGCGGTTTATATTTTGCGGGCTGGTACACCAAAACCTGAAGATCATGAAGATGCTTCAGAATTTTTACAGCCTCCTCTACAGTAACATGCAGTGCCTTAGCAATAACCGATTCACTGATCTTAACAAAACCACTGAACAACTCGCCACCATAAAGTCGTAAAAGCATTTTTAAGATTGGATCGAACGATGCATTGGCAACTTGAAATTGGTATAATCGAGTTTTATCGAAACTAAAATATAAAACCGATGGTGCATAGTAGCTTTCATTAAATTGAATTACAGCTTGCTCTTCTAGTTTTTTTAACGCTGCATATACATCAGCAGTTTGCTCATTAAATCGCTCAGTAAAATCATGTAGGTCAAAATCATAACTTTCTCCCTCGCTACTGCCTACCGCCAACTGATAATAATTAGCAAGCGATTGATAAATTTTCTTAAGGTATTCAATCGTAGGATGTGCTTGTGTTACTTTATGTCGTAGTGATAACGAATCAGCTTCGGTGTAAAGTATCACTGCATACGATCTAACACCATCACGCCCTGCCCTACCTGCCTCTTGATAATAGGCTTCAATATTTTCTGGCAAATCAAGATGAATGACTGTACGCACATCAGGTTTATCGATACCCATACCAAATGCATTGGTAGCTACCATTACACGTACTTTATTCGATATCCAATTATCTTGTCGATTACTTCGTTGCTCCATGTCCAACCCCCCATGATAAGCTGAGGCCGAGACACCGTGCTTCGTTAGCCAATCGGACATATCTTGTGTTGCTTTACGCGAGCGAACATAAACAATAGAAGATCCACGTACTTTTCGCAAAATCTCCATCATCACTTTTTCTTTACGCTCGGTTAAGCGAACAACAAATGAAAGATTTTTACGCGCAAATGATTGTTGGAAGAATTTATAGGTCGGGCGAAAACCTAAGTGCTCTATTATATCTGCACGAATTTGTTTGGTAGCTGTGGCCGTTAAAGCCAAAACCGATACCTCAGGCTTTAGCTCACGCAGCGAAGCAATTTTTAAGTAAGCGGGTCTGAAATCATGCCCCCATTCGGATATACAATGCGCTTCATCAACAGCGATAAACGAAACATTCATTTTTTTTACACGCTCAATAAAAATCTCCGTTTGGAGTCGCTCCGGAGAAACGTACAAAAATTTTACATCGCCATAGATACAATTGTCGAGCATAATATCAACTTGTGTTTTCGACATACCCGCATGAATACATACTGCTTGAATAGACCGACTCTTAAGTTGTTCTACCTGATCCTTCATTAACGCAATAAGTGGAGTAATAACAATGCAGATACCTTCTTTGAGCAAGGCAGGTACTTGAAAGCAAATTGATTTTCCACCTCCTGTTGGTAGTAAAGCCAAGGTGTCATCCCCTTGCAATACAGACTCAATAATTTCTTCTTGAAGTGGTCTGAATTGCGGGTAATTCCAAAATTCTTTTAATATGGAGAGTGGTGTTTCCAACGGTAACGAAGATAGTTGAAAACTTGGCTAAAAAAGAAACTCTACGGCAAGTTGAAATTAACTTACCATAGAGTTTTATCAACAAAGGAAAGTTACTTAGCGGCCGACTGCATTAACTTCATACCCGCTTCACCCAAGTGCTTCAATAAAATTGTTTTATACTTGGTTGAATTGATAAATCCACCATCGGCTTCAAAAAATTCTGTTATTACTTCATTCCAATCGCTGGTTAAGGGCATAACAAAACCAAACTGTTCAGAAGCTTTATCGGCAATAGCGTGTCGTTTAATACTCTTCTTCAATTTTACAGCTTCCAAATAAAAAGCTAAATCAAGGTAAGCCAAAGCCTTTGGATCGCTCAATACTTTATCCAATGTTTCTTGGCTGGTGGTAGTTAGTGTCACCGGTAAACCGGGGTAATACTTTTCCTTAAACTCCATCATTCGCTTTTCATTGAGCGTACCTTTGGCCGTATAAGCCGTTAGGCCGGCAAATGTTTTTGGCATATCGGTTAGTTTTGCCAGGTTGGGAATTTTATTGTCTGTAATTAATATGGCAAAATTTGTAATAAAAGGAGGGCTGAACTTCACTTCCTTCTTGCGCTCTTCAGTAATGGTAACATTTCCAATACCAAACACACCTCCTTTAGAAGCCTTTACTTTATCATACATTCCGCGGAAGTTGGAACCATCACCCACGAACTTAAGACTTATGGTTACCTTCTTATTTTCCTTTGCCCATTCGGCAAACTCATTAATAATATCGACACAAATACCGGTTAGCTTTCCGCTGTTATCAACATACACAAAACTAGGCGTTTGAACATAGGCAACGGACACAGCAGCCTTGCCAGCCTTCGAAGCATTTTTCCATGTATCGCCCGTATAATTTTGTGCGAACGAGGTAGATGCTAGGACTAGTAAAAAGTAAATGGGTAGTGATTTCATAGTAATAATTATTTGGAACCTTGAGTTTACTACATTCAGCATCGTAATACACGATGGTTGTAATATTCACGTGATTTTTTTCTTTACTTTAAACAATTACCATATTAATTTTTCTTTACGCAGAAATGAATCAATCCCTTTTATACAATCTGCGCTTCCCCTTGCCAAAGCATTTTGTTCTGCCGCAAACGATAGCGCTTCTGCTAAAGGTAGCGACTGCACATGAGCAATCATGTGTTTAGTTATTTGCATTGCATCACCCGAGTTTGTAACAATGAGTTGTTGTACAAAAGAAAAAACCGTTGCTTCCAAGTTCTCTTTCGGAACAACCTTGGTAACCAAACCTATGCTAGCAGCTTCATCTGCAGAAAGCAATTCGCCACTTAACAATAATGATTTCGCTTTGGCCTCACCAATTTTTCGTAATAGAAAAACCATGACAATCGCTGGAACAAATCCAATCTTTACTTCGGTATATCCAAACTTGGCTTCCGGAACAGCAAAAGCAAAATCGCATACAGTAGCCAGCCCACAACCTCCAGCCAAAGCATGTCCTTGAATTTGGGCGACCACCACTTTTTTTAATGAATAAATCTGTAAAAATAACTCCTTAAGTTTCGTGGAGTCGTCCAAATTTTCTTGGAAAGTATTGTTTTGTAATTGCTGTAAGTAAGCCAAATCAGCACCAGCGCAAAACGCTTCACCGTTCGCTTTGAGAATAATAACTTTTACACTACTATCTTGTTCGGCACGTTGCAGTGCATCACGAAGTTCATGCACTAATTCAGCACTTAATGCATTGCGCTTTTCTGGCCTGTTTAAGGTAATGATGGCCATCCTACTCGTTACCTCATAGTGTAAAACACCCATGTTTCTATTTCTTTAAAGTGTTAATTGAAAAGCACCTTGATGTGGCACCGAAAAAATATCTAATCCCAATGTTGATGCCTGCGATTTAATTCTTTGCACGTTACTCATTGCATTACTACTATCTAAAATAAGTTGATCGGCAGAAATTACAGCAGGAATATCTAACAAAGATCGCACAGCATTATTACTAATAATCAGCAGATCGGTTTGCAGATTTTCTGGCCAAGCTTTTGGCGATTGATAAACCTGAATAATAGTTTTTCCCCGCCAAACTATCAATCGGAATCCATCTTGTTCGTGTGCAAATGGATAAGGGGCTGAATGAACTTTTGTTATCCCCGCTTGCAATCGGTTTGGCCGAATATGAAATCTGATTTTATCGTGTTGAGTTACCAGCATTGTATCGGTCATAAACCATACTTGATTACCTTCTTGAAAATCAATGGCACTATGGCCATCTACCTTATAGATGGTGATTGTTGACTGCCTCGTTTCGGATTCTATATGATTCCAATGCGAAAAACAAAAAACCAAACTCAATAAAAAAGCACTATATAATCCCAGTATTTTTTTTGATTCTTTCAGAATGATCATTGACACAAGTATTCCCATAATTAACCAACACTGAAAAGTAGTAATGTAAACATGGTCGGTGATACTTAGCGGAAGCTGCTCAACAAAAAACACTAAAGAATTTAACAGGCTAATTATATTTTCGACAACCATACCTAAGAATGTTCCTAGCGCAGAAATCCAACTGAATAAAATCATCATTAACCCCACTACCAGCACACCAAAAGCGGCTGGTATTACAAACAGATTTGAAAGAAAAAAGTAATTCGGAAATTGATGAAAGTATAATAAACCTAATGAAAAGGTAGCTACTTGTGCGGCTATGGAAACACACGTAATTTTCCACACCGCATTGCCCAACTTATTTTTTATAGTAACCAAGTTATAGAGTATGGGGTGAAGATAAACAATACCCAGCACCGCCATAAAAGATAATTGAAAGCCCACCGACATAATTAAGTACGGCTCGAATAACAGTAAGCAAAAAGCGGTGGCTGCTAATGTATTATAAATAGAGGTACCCCGATTTGAAGCATGTGCCAAGGCCACAAAAGAAAACATGGTTACTGCGCGTAAAACAGAAGGCGAGAGACCCGTAATAAAAGCATAACTCCATAACACAAATATTCCCAAACATGCAGCTATCCATTTTCCATACACCGATCGATTTAATGGCTTACATAACCATAGTACCATCCAATAAATTATTCCTACATGCAGACCCGATACAGCCAACACATGCATGGAACCTGTTGCTGCATACGCACCAATCAATTCATTATCTAAACCATCCTTAATGCCTAACACTAATGCAGCAGCAATAGCCCGCTCTTGTTCACCCGAAATATTTCTATGTATAGCTGCATAAGCCCATCTTCTGGCTATGGTGGCATACTGCATCACCAAGCTTGGTGGTTCATTACCTACATGATTAAATGATCCTTCGGCTAGAAAATGTTGATGATATGTTTTTCGAAAAGAAAGAAATCGCTTGTAATCAAACTCACCCGGATTAGCAGGAGGCCGTAACAGTTGCGGACTTCCTTTAACCAATAGTACATCACCATAATGAACAGGTGGTATCTCATACTGCTTCGAGATATACACTAACACTTTTCCGTTGGCCGATTGCCAACCCGTTTCGGTTTTAATGGCATTAACTTCAACAACTACTTTCCAAGAGCGTTCCTTCTCTTCTGCTTCCGATAATACAACAGCTCGATAATACGATATAGGTTCTTGGATATGATTAATATGATCTTTGTGCATACCATCCGTTCGAACCAATACTAAGGTGTAACCACCAACAAAAATACAGGCTAAACCAATGAACCCTGGATTAACGGGAAACCAATGCTTACTGTATACAACTGAAAAATACACCAATACACAGGCAAACAATATGTACTGCGCTGTTTGATAAGACACAACATCTGGTTGGTAGATACCTAAAAGGATACCTGCAATAAAAAACAACGTAATGCGTACAAAGACATACGGGAGCCAATGAACCATAAATTGAAATTAGCAATTTCTGCTAAGAAGTTGCCTTGTTGTAGGCTTCAATAATATCGCGAACTAACCTATGCCGAACAACATCTTTTTCGCTGAGTTCTACAAAACCAATACCTTTTACCGACTGTAAAATGCGCACGCCCTCCTTTAACCCTGAGGTCTGCCGCGAAGGCAAGTCAACTTGAGAAGTATCGCCCGTAATAATCATTTTTGATTCAGGCCCCATGCGTGTGAGAAACATTTTCATTTGCATGGGTGTAGTATTTTGGGCTTCGTCTAATAAAATAAATGCATTGTTAAGTGTTCTCCCACGCATATATGCCAACGGAGCAATTTCAATAATTTCACGCTCCATATAATACCTTAATTTTTCAAAGGGTATCATATCGTTTAACGCATCGTAAATGGGTCTTAGGTAGGGATCAATCTTCTCTTTTAAATCTCCCGGTAGGAACCCCAGATTTTCACCGGCTTCTACGGCAGGGCGTGTTATAATTAATTTTTTAACATGCTTATTCTTGAGCGCTCTTACCGCAAGCGCTACCGAAATATAAGTTTTTCCAGTACCCGCTGGCCCTAGCGCAAAAACCAAATCGTTTTCTTTAACTGCATCAACAAGTTTTTGCTGATTAACCGTTTTGGGTTTTATGGGTGAGCCCTTTGTGCCGTATACAATTACATCATCCCCCCCGTTGTGAGTGCCATCGGGTAATACCACTTCTTGCTCGCGCGAAAGATAAGCTTGCACATTTTCTTCGGTAAGTTTTCCGTAAGTATGATAATGATCGATGAGCGATCTGATGATATCATCTATCTGAACAATCTCTGAAGCCGCACCTTTGATCAAAATTTCGTTGCCACGAGAAACAATTCTACTCTTTGGAAAGAAAGCCGATAAGGTATCGATCGTTTTATTTTCTACACCTAGGAAATCTACGAGTGAGACATCTTCGAGGGTTACAATTTTTTCAGTCAACAATTTTTAATTTTAGTTTTCAACTTATGCAAAAAAAGGAACAAGTGCAGAGAAAACATTTCGGGCATTTATTCAGTTCCAACACAAAGGTCTACTTTCAGACTGTTGATATAAAGTAATATCCGTCATAAAATGTTTACTTTGCCAAATAAAATTAGTGAATATCAGCGGCAGCATCAACTATGGCCATCGTTACGCTCCTTACAGACTCTGGCGAAAGTGACCACTACGTAGCCGCCATCAAAGCTAAAATTATTAGTGTTAACCCCGGCATTCGAATAGAAGACATTAGCCACCGAATTAAACCGGCAGATATTGCCCATGCCGCTTTTGTAATCCGATCTGTTTTTCGCGATTTCCCAAAAGGAACTGTACACTTGGTAGGTGTTGATTCTACCGGAAACCGTGGCGATGCATTTATTGCCCTTCAAACCGAAGATCACTTTTTCGTTGGCTGCGATAACGGTCTCTTCGGACTCATCAGCGATCGGGCTCATCAACAATTGGTAGAGCTTAATGCCATTAATACAATAAGTACCACTTTTCCAGAGCGTGATATTTTTGCTCATGCAGCCGCTAAACTGGCAAGCGGTGTTTCTATTACCAATTTAGGCAAGCCACTTCCTACCTTCAAAAAGATGATCGACCGGCAAGTAAAGGCTACTAAAAAGCAGATCACCGGCACAGTAATTCGGGTGGATACCTTCGGAAACCTAATCACCAACATTCCAAAAGATGCTTTTGACACCCTGAGTCAAGGCAGAGTTTTTACCGTACAGTTTGGTGGCGAGAAATTCAGGCGACTACACACTTTATACAATCAGGCCGATCAAGGCGAATGCTTTATAATTTTTAACAGTCTCGGTTTACTCGAAATTGGAATCTATAAAGGAAATGCTTCCGAACTTCTAGGGCTGGGTTATGACAGTACCGTTAACATTATATTTGATGAGAATTAACGCTTGTGCGATTAATTTTGACCTAAACTAGTTTGAAATAGCATTTATGCTAAACCCTTAAAGTATGGTTATCCGAATTGTTCGCATGCATTTTATACCAGAAAAAGAAGTTGAGTTTCTGGAGATCTTTAACCGAAATAAAGAGGCTATCCGTTATATCGATGGTTGTACCCATCTGGAATTACTGAAAGATGCTAATACACCTTGTACCTATGCTACAGTAAGTCATTGGCAAAGCGAGGCAGATTTAGAAAACTATCGGAAATCGCCCCTTTTCGGGAATATTTGGACACGGGTAAAAACCATGTTTTCAGATCGTGCTCAGGCATTTTCGATGGAAAAATTTATCGAGGTGTAGCAATTGTATTCAATTTAAAGTTTCCACATATTTGCACCCCCATGCCTGAGTGGCGGAACTGGTAGACGCGCACGACTCAAAATCGTGTATCTTCGGGTGTGCCGGTTCGATTCC
>CAYNKN010000025.1:16743-17429 GCA_964397805.1 uncultured Chryseolinea sp.
ATTCCGGCCTTAGGCACTCTGATTATCAGGGAGTTAAAGCCTCACTTCTCGTGAGGCTTTTTCATTTGCCGAAATTTGCCCCGCGATTTGCCCCGCAAAAATGAGATTATTCCTAATTTTGTAATGG
The DNA here is from genome assembly GCA_964397805.1 of uncultured Chryseolinea sp. GTDB lineage: Bacteria > Bacteroidota > Bacteroidia > Cytophagales > Cyclobacteriaceae > Chryseolinea. Next base: position 16,871 of record CAYNKN010000025.1, read on the forward strand.
CTTTTGTATGAAAGAATTAATAGAATGGAGGATTTTTTGCGCATGTTAAACACCAGCCGCAAGTTCATCTTTAGTTTTACGCTTACCATTCTTGATCCAAGTCTCTAATTCTGTTTCATCGAAGTACAATCTCTTACCTCTTTTAGAATGAGGAATGAGCCGTCTATTTACGAGGTTGTAAATCGTTTTTTTCTTCAAACCTGTAATCTTAATGGCTATTTGAATGCTGTTGTCTTTCGGATTTTGGATAGATGATTCTCGCGATTCGTCCAACTTGGAAACTATGGTATACAAGAATGACTCTATTCTATCCAACTGAATAATGATTTGCTCAAATGGGTTTGATATTTTTCCTTCTGAATTCATTTTTCAAAGATGCCGTTCATAGCACCATTCGTTTTGGTTACATACGATACCCATGGCAAGTTGTTTATCAAAAAAATCGAACACTTGTTAGATGTAGTCAAACACAATCAAACAAAATTGAAAAACTTTTTTAATGGCCTTCAAATCAGGCCTTCATCTGCAAATGAAAAATAGCTTTCACTGGTAAGTATCA
>CAYNKN010000026.1:0-17022 GCA_964397805.1 uncultured Chryseolinea sp.
GCTCACCCGTACCAATATATTGGCGCTTAAGTCGTAGCGGATACCACGTTGTTCCCTCTTGTGTACGTTGATGAAGGGAGCGCAACAATACTTTCTGACGATAGTAATCTAAATCGGCCTGCCGTTCTAATCGGATTAGCTCCAGCGTTTTAATAAGTTCTTCAACAGCAGTCATTGTAAATGCATGCAAGATAAGCGAGAAGCCGCAAACCTTTGCAGGAGTAGATGTGAATAAACGATTAAAAATTACCCTTTATCTGGGCATGGAATTTTTCAAAAAACTAGGCATCTTACTAAAAAATTAACCCTCAACGATTACACTTTATGCAAGAATTTTTTTCGAACACAATTGCGCGTGTATTTTATGAAGAAGCTACCGATGCACTTTTTTTGGAGTACCTTCATAAGGTACCAAATGATGAACAGTTTATTCTTATAAACCAAGCTGTATTAGATGCCTTTAAGAAATTAGAAACTCAAAAGTTTGTGGCGGACATTCGTAAAATGGGTATTATAAGTTTAGCAGCTCAAAATTGGGTTGTGCAGCATTTACTACCCGGTATGCTGAAGCATTTGAAAGGTAGGAAATTGTATCATGCTCAGTTTTTAGATGTCGCTGAAATTTTGGCGAAGGTATCGGCTGCCAACATTAAAAATAAGTCGGCACAAATAGCGACCGATTTTGAAGTGGTTCAATTTTCAGACAAAGCCGAGCTAACAACCTATTTACTCGGTGTTAGTAGTTCTGCTAACGTGGAATAAACTATGACACGATTTCTTAATGGAGTATAAACCCAACAAGCACAGCAGCAGAGGGATTAATAACGTTTCTGCTGTTTGTATTCGAAAATAGTCTGTCCTTATTAGCGGAAATTGGCTCATAGTTTTCAGGTAATATAGGCGTTGGATTAAAATCAATAAATCGAACGCCCAAGCCGGCTTGAAATTCTATACAAAAGCGATAGGTGCTGAAGAATGCTCCACCGGTAAGCATGACGTTTGTTTCTTTATAGTTTCTTCTTAGTTCTCTATACTCATAGTAGTCAAGCAGGCTGGGTAGTTTTACCAAGTAGGTATTTCCTTCGAGGTAGTTTGCACGATTTCTTCCTAACTCTGGACCGACAAAATATTTCCAAAAGGGTGATGCACCCAGAAAATATTTTCTCACTTGAATCTTTGCTTTGTAACCACGCATTTCCATATCGGTTGAAGAGTACGTACCGGGCGAATTTATAATAGGCCCTGCAGTTAACTGAACAGAGTAATCTTTCACTACTTGTTGTTCTAATGAAAGTTGTACCGAAGGAAAAAAGGCAAATAAATCTAACGGGCTCCATTTAAGTACTGTGCGTGGGGTTCGATGCTTACTTGTGTTAATGGTTTCTTGAGCAACACAGTTTATCGTTACTATACTAACTAACAAAAATATGATAAAGTGCTTCATTAGTTAATGGGGATACTACTTAAAAACTTTAAATCTAATAGATCTGTGTAATCATACTGATCGATGGTGTTGGTATGGGTAACAAAAAGTTTTCCCGACTGACTAAACACATGTTTTCCTAAGATGGAACTGTAGTTTTTAATAAGCGTAATGTTTGTCGGGTCTTGAATTGAAAATATAGAAAGTCCATCTGTGCTGCTACATACAAAAAGTGTTTGTTCGCTAATGCTCAAGCTTTGCGGAGAAGTGATATTGTAGGTAGTAAGTAATTCTTGTGGTAATGCGCTCAGGTTTAGAATTTCCAGTTTGTCGCCATTTGAATTACGGCAGGATTGTGCCAAATTTTTTGTAGAAAAAAGGTAATCTGTAGTAAAGGCTATACGGTCGCACGAATACAGGTTACTGTAAGTAGATAGGTATTCGGGATTGTCTGGTATGGAAATATCATAGATGAAGCTACTTCGGAAGGATAAAAAAAGTAGAGATGGTGTAGAGAAGATAGATTCAACATAGTAATCGAGAGGGGTAGTTGTTGAATAGGTAATTATGCCTTGGTTAAGTTTGTATATAATAAGTCGGTCATTATCTAATGCATAGATTCTATTATCCTGTACTGTAAAGTTAGCTTTTTGATATGCTTTCCCTTGACGAACTAACGGCTCACTATCGCATGCGCTAATATGTACGATTACCTCTAGTAAGCAGATGATACTGATAAGTGTGAGGATAATTTTTTTTAGTTGATGCATAACATTTCTTTAGTTTCAGTTAACGGTAGCACTTCGGACTCACTAATGTCACAAACTCCCAATCAACTACTACACCCCTTCTTGGATCAACACACTCAAAGTAGTTTCTTTCTATTGGAGGTACAATGGGCGACCAAGTATCTACACGCGATATTTCTTGAATTGCATTAAGGTTCGAAATATTTAGCGACACTAGATTGTTTTGGTGATCAATAAAGAGAGCATCACCTTTTAAAAAATAATCAACATTCTCTTCGATACGAAGAAATCCAACGGCTGTAGGGTTTTCTGGATCACTATTATCTATGAAATGAATTCCTTTTTTTAAATCACCAATAAGTATATAATTTTTATACAAATGAACTTTACCCGGGTTTTGTATAGGGCGTGGTAATTCAAACGTAATGAGACTGGGAGCAGCATAAATTGGGCGATAGCCTTGAACTGTTTCACTTGGGAATTGAGGGTTTTCTATAGTGCATCCGACAAGTAACAGGCATAGAATAAGATACTGAATATTTAGGCTGGATATCATAAGTTTAATAGCTACAACTTTAGACTCCTAATGTAGTGAACTGGTTGTAAAATGTAATGTTAAATGGAGGACAATTCCAAAAAACTGATTTGCTCACTACACAGCTTTATGCTTTATAATACGATACGGTAGGTAAATTTCACTAGAAAAATATGGTGCCCTCGCTCATTGAAATCAAATCCATATTTTTTTTCTGATGAGTCTTTGTCGTAAAACGCTCCATTGCGTTCTTGAGTCCAAACAAAAAATACAGTAGAACCCGGTATATATTCCCAACGAATTACCATGTTTGATCTAAACTGTCCAAAATTAAAATCGGGTCTACCAAAACTATAGTCGGGCATGCCGTTTCCACTCTCATCTACATAGTAGCGATAGTTAGTTAATGCAAGTGTACTAGCTGGCACCGGACTAAATCGTTGTGCGTATTGTTTGGCTCGAGAATCTGTAATTGTTTTAAAGTTGCTATACCTTCCGGTGGTACCAAATGGTTGACCCCAATACTGAATAGAAAGATTAGGTGTAAGCATGTACGTCATTCGTAGTGATATTCGGGCCGTAGTTTGATCGATCTCACCAACTACATAGCGCCTTGCTCCGTCTGCATCGGAAGTAGCCACCCATTGCATTTGATTTACACTTCTCGAAAAACCAGATGATACACTAATGTTTAATGCGTTAATGGGTTGAAAGGTGAGATCTATACCTAAGTGATCGCTTTGATTATAGTTTTCATTACCCCGAAATAATTCGGTGTATACTTCTCCGAATAATTTCTTTCTGATATCAGAAACTATATAACCCCAATACCAAAAACCACCGGGGTATTTAATCGATGGGCCACCCCGTAAATCGGCATTGGAAGCTTGTTGTACTTGCCATGTTGTTCCACCACCTATTCGCCAGAAATTTTTAAACTGTGTGTGTGCATTTACATTGTATCCTTCATCCAACATTCGCCCACCGAAATCATACGTTCTCCACTGGTTAAGATTATACCGTTGCGAACGTGTAATACCTTTTGGTTCCTGCACACGGTATTGCATCCAAAACCATTGTGTTATGTTATCCGTTTGCGCTAAAAATCCTACATCGTTTAAGGCAAGTTCGGGCGATTGCCACAAAACACCTAAGTCAGTAATCAGGTTTCCACTTTTTTTACCAATCATCAGTTGGCCGCTGGTGCCGGTAAGTGAGGTACGGTTCGGATCAAAATCTTTGTGTCTATTATCCGGACGTTGAAAGAATCGTTCGGAAGATAATTGTGTGTTTTGAATTGCTTCGGTTGTTCCCCGTACATGACTAAAGGCTGTTCGTGCACTTACGTAATATGTTCTGTCTTTCCAATGATGAAGAAAATCAAATCCACCGGTGTAAGCATCTTTATGTAACCACTTCAATCGGTCATCGTCAAGCTTTCTATTGGTAGCAGTAAAGATGGCGCCTACTACAGTATTACCTTTGTTAATATCTTGTTGAGCACGTGCTATTAAATAATTAGTAAAAGGTTCAATTACCTGATTGCGTTTATGACCTAAACTATCTATTTCAGCAAACTCTTTTTGTGTAACACTTTCTAACAGACCCCACGAAAATCCTTTTTTATTTTTTCCAGTAAGTTTTGCAGCGCCTAGTATGGTTGAGTGATTATTGGGTTTTACATATTCAATCACATCATCTTCGCCACTGGCATCTGTGTTGGCGCTGGTTTGAGGCTGTCGGCCAATTCTACGCGAATAAAATAAGTTGTTGTTGTTACGTTGGCCAACCGGAAAGTTTAGTGTGTTATTTCCTTCCAGAAAAAAAGGTCTTCGCTCTTGAAAAAAAAGTTCGAAGGCCGAAAGGTTTACTTGCGAGGGATCAGCCTCTACTTGTCCGAAGTCAGGATTTACGGTTAAGTCAAGTGTAATGTCGCTAGTAATACCAATCTTAGCATCTAGGCCAACATTCATGGAATTACTTTTTCCGGTTCTGTATGGATTACCAGGTTCTGATTGAAAGCTTTCGGTTTGAGCAACTATAAACGGTTGAATTTCTATTTGCTTTTGCGGCTTGATTCCTTTGATGCCATTCATCTCACCAAATAGATGCACCCATCCACCCGCATCGGGTGCGATGTATTGCCACATCGAACGTTCTTCATTTCGAAAAAATATCCGTGTGATTTGTAATCCCCATATCAATTCTTCTTTGTTGGTAAATCGGAGCTGACTTAATGGAATTCGAAATTCGGCAATCCAACCTTCGGCATCAACACTAGTTTGTAAGTACCAAATGGGATCCCATCCCGGATCCCAATCTTCACCATTGTTAGATACATACTCATCACCTTTAACGCCAGAAACAGATGCCGTAAATGAGAAGGCTGTTCGTTTATCGTAATAACTATCGATGTTAATTTCTACCATGTCGCCTTCGAACGAATCTCTGCGCGACATTCGCTTGACAATTTTACTAGGATCGGGATCAAGACATTTAATACCTACATAAAGGTTTTTATCGTCATACAAGATTTTGAAAATGGTTTGTACGGTAGCGGGTTTTCCTTTGTCCGGATTTAGTTGCCGAAAATCGCCACCACCCCATGCTACGTGATTCCACGCAGGGTCGTTTAGTTTTCCATCAATAACAGGTGCTTCGCCCAGAATATGCGCGGTGCTATAGGTCTTCATACTGTCTGATAACGTAACAACGGCAATGGATTGAGCGGTATCCTTGGGAGGATCGCCTTGTGCCCAGGTTAAGTTTATCGAACCAACCAGGGCTAGTAGTAGGGTAAAACGCATGATGAGGATAGGGTTACGGGCATAACGGTAGATGATGGCCGAAGTTGTTTAGTTTACAGGAACGGTTAAAAAAAGTGAGAAAGTTCAGTGGAGGCGGATTGGGAAAATTAGACTACCTCAGTCGTGTATGAGGCGTGGCATGATTGAAATCTGGAGACTATCCCTATTGAATAAGTTTAGTGAAGTAAGTATAACACTTCACAGGCTTTGTCTTACATACGTTGATAGTAGATGGAAATTTCTTCTACTTTGTCCAGTTTGCAATATCAAGTTTTTTAATTCTCTTAAAATGGTCTGTGTTATTTGTCACCAGTTGAAGCTCATTCGCTATTGCAATACCTGCAATTAAAGTGTCTGTGTGTCCAATTTAAGTTCCCTTTTTTCTAAGGTCAGCTTGAATTGCCGCGGCAGTCTTTGCCATTCGTAATGTTAGCAGAATTACTTTGTTTAACTCTACAAATTCTTCAAATCTTGCCATTTGCTTTTTTGCGTCCTTGTATAAAAGTCCGTTAAGTATTTCATAATACGTAATGATGCTTAAACTTATATAACCAAATTCCATCAAGTGCTCATCAACTTTGGTAGTAACTTTCGGATTGCCGCGTAAAAATTCAGAGAGAATATCTGTGTCCAAAAGAGATGGCTTCATAATTTAATTTTACGATCGAAAAGTTTTGCTCTCGTTTTCTTTGTTTGGTTAAGAAAGTCCGAGTAATCCTTATCACTCATGTCGCTAAACGCTCCACTAAAAGAGATAATTTTCTTCCTCAAATTCTCTGTTTGCTTGGCCTTAGGTGTAAGCGAATGGACAAACTGATAAAGTTCTTCAAGTCTATCAACGGGAACGTCTTTCAATTCTTTTAAAATGGTATTTATTGTCAACATTGTCGCATATAATTTTGCCAAAGATAATGAAAATATGTCTCGGACTTTATGAGAATTTTGAAATTCACCCTTATGAAAGATTAGTCGAATTTGTTGACTGCTGCTAACTTCCAAACAAACATACTTTTATAAAGTATAGGTAATTGAGAAATTTAGTCAGAAAGGGTAGATCTGGTGAGTCTTTAATTTTAAGGATAACCAACTACTAAAATACTTTTCATTTGGTATATATACTGTTTTAAGTTCACATAAAATCAAGTTACTTTAGGATAACCTAAACCTCATTTATCATGTATCTACGATCGCTTTTCACGTTTCTTTTACTCTTATTTTTTGTCTACAGTCAGGCGCAAGATTTCGATGTATTAATTGTGGGAGGTAAAGTAGTAGATGGTAGTGGTAATCCGTGGTTTGTGGCCGATGTGGGTTTAAAGGATGGTAAAATAAAATCGATTGGTAATTTAACTAACGCAACAACACTAAAACGTATCGATGCGAAAGGCCTTATTGTTGCGCCTGGGTTTATTGATGTACATACGCATATTGAGGGTAACGATTTAAAAGTACCCACTGCGCCCAACTTTATTTTAGGAGGTGTTACTTCGGTGATTACGGGTAATTGTGGGTCTTCAAATGTAAATGTTAAACACTATTTCGAGCAGCTTGATAGTGTTCGTACTACGCCTAATATCGCTACATTAATTGGTCATAATAGTGTACGCACTGCGGTAATGGGCATATCGAAACGTGAGCCTACTGCTGCCGAACAAAAGCAAATGGAAGACTTAGTAGCACAAGCTATGCGCGATGGTGCCGTTGGTCTTTCTACTGGGTTAATTTATGTTCCGGGTACGTATTCAAAAACAGACGAAGTAGTGGGGTTGGCGCACACGGCATCACGGTATGGTGGAGTTTATGCTTCACACATTCGCGATGAGGGTGATCATGTTACGGAGGCTATAGAAGAAGCAATTAATATTGGTCGACAAGCTAACATGCCTGTAGAGATTTCGCATTTTAAAGTTACGTATAAACCAAACTGGGGTCGATCAGAAAAAACATTAGCGCAAGTAGAACAAGCACGCCAGCAAGGTATTGATGTTACCATCGATCAATATCCGTATGTTGCCAGCAGTACCACCTTAAATACCACTGTTCCAAGTTGGGTGTTTTCGGGGGGAGCTGATTCACTGCAATGGCGATTACAAGATCCATCAACGCGCAGCACCATAAAAAAACAAATGGTTGCTACCTTGAAACGCAAGGAGTTGAAAAGTTATAGCTATGCGGTGGTAGCGCGATACATGCCTGACTCAACCTATAACGGAAAAAATATTAGCGAGATCAATCGCTTGAAAGGGCGTAAGGCGAATCCTATTAACGAAGCCGAAACTATTCTTGATTTAATTGGTTCGACCAACCGCGTGCAAATGGTATTTTTTAGTATGAACGAAGATGACTTACGCAAAATAATTCAGTATCCATTTAACATGTTTGCGTCTGATGCAGGCATTGCGCGCTATGGTTTTTCGGTTCCACATCCACGCGCGTATGGTACCAATGCCCGGGTATTAGGTACCTATGTTCGCGATTTAAAAATTATTCGGTTAGAAGAAGCTATTCGCAGAATGACTTCGTTACCTGCACAAAAATTTAAGTTACGCGATCGGGGTTTGTTGCGTGAAGGTATGGCTGCCGATGTGGTTGTGTTTGATGAAAAAACAATTAAAGATGAAGCTACCTTTACTGCCCCTCATGCCTATGCTACGGGTATACAGTATGTAATGGTAAATGGTAAGCTAGTGGTTGATGAAGGAAAACATACAGGCGAACGATGGGGTATGGTATTGCGTGGCACGGGGTATGCGATGGCATCTACAGAATAAACACTACGTGCTTTGTGGTAAGGTAATGGTAAAGGTTGTTCCTCTATCGATGGCACTTTCTATTTCTATTTTTCCATTCAAAGCTTCTACTTGGGTTTTTACTAAAAACAAGCCAATACCTTTTCCTTCCACATGATCATGAAAGCGTTGGTACATGCTAAACAGTTTACCTTCCAGACGTTTAATGTCCATACCTAAACCATTATCGGTAATGCAAAGAATAAAATTTTCGTTGATGTGGCTAGTGGTAATAGAAATTTCAGCGGGGCGATCTTCCGATCGGTACTTGATCGCATTACTGATGAGGTTATAAAAAATACTTTCGATGTAAGCCGGAACAGCAACTACCTTTTCAACACCGTTAAAATTTTCGATTATCGTAACGTTAGCTTCTTTAATTTTTTCGCGTAAAATACTTTTTACTTTTTCAATGCGATCAGAAATAGGTACGTCTTCAAAAGAATGATGAATACCTTTTTTAATATCCAGAATGCGATTGAGATCGAAAATGATGGTATCGAGTTCTTCTGCTGAGTGTTCTAGTTTGTCTAGTACGACTTTATCTTGCGGCATTTTAAAATCATGACTATTGATAATTTGTGTGAGACCGAGTAGTCGGGCTACAGGTGCTCGAAGGTTGTGAGCAATTATATAATTGAACTGCTCTAGCTGATTATTTTGTCGGATTAATTCTAAGTTACTATGTACCAATTCCTGGGTACGCTCAGCAACTTGCTTTTCTAATGTCTGACTGTAGCTGGCTAATACTTCGTTGTTCTTTTTGTTTCGCTTAAAATTCAGGTAGAGAAAAGCAATAACACCCAGTAATGAGATTACAATGAGTACAGCAGTAATAGTTAGCGAGCGCTGCTTGTTTAGTCGTGCACGATTAAGTTCAGCATCCTTTCTCAGGATTTCATTTTCATGCTCAATTTTAGAAGTCTGATTAGTGACTTTTAAATTTTCTATGTACTGAAGTTTGTCGGCACTAAAAATACTGTCATGGTAAAGATTGTATTGCCGATAGTAATACAAGGCGTTTTTATAATCTTTTTTTGTTTCAAAAATTTTATAGAGAATATCATACGACTCTTTTGTTTTATCGCGATAAGCATTGCGTTTAGAAATCTTCAAGCTCTCCAATGCTTTTTCGGTGGCTTTTTGAAATTCCCCTTTTGCTAAATGAATTCGGGCTAATCCATTAAGTGTATAAGTAATACCAAATTCACTTTTTTGGTTATCAGGTAAAGCCATGGAGGTGTTGTAGTACTGAATAGCTTTATCCATTTCCCCTTTCAAAAAATAATTCTCAGCCAGGTTGTTGTAAATGTAAGATAGGGTATAGCCACTTTGTGGAAATTCCTTTTCCTGCGAAAGGGCATTCAAAATCCAATATTCAGCACTATCGTACTGGCCGGTTTTACCATACGAGCGCCCAATAAAATTCATGATTGACGAAAGGTTGATAACATTACTACGCGCTCCTAACACATAAGCTTTTGTTAAGTAGGTTCTGGCTTCGGCATAGTTCTCCAGACTGGAGTAAATATTTCCAATAGAGGAATACGTATCAATTAAATCGAGCGTGTCTTTATCTTTTTCTGCGAGTATAATTTTTTCAACAGCATATTCTACGGCCAACATAAAATTGCCCAGCCTGCGATGTACACGCATCATCATATTTAATGCTTTTTTTCTACCCTGTGTGTCTTGTACATTATTAGCAAGTTCCAGCGCTTGTTCACTATAGGCGAGCGTCTTCTTTAAATCAATATTGTAATGCAGCACAGCGAGTTCATTAAGTAGATGAAGTTTTTTTTGATCGCTGGGTTCCTTATCCAATTGCACAATAAGACTATCCATAGTCTTTAACTCCGCTGGTTGAGCAACGGAAATACCGGTGTAAAGAAATAGACAGAGGGCTGCTAGATATCGCACTACTAAAGATATCATTCTTCACGGTAAATATTTCTATACCGTCTATAAATTACTATTGAAAATGATCATGGCCTGATAGACCGTACACGTATTACACTTAGCGAGTGTACTTATTGCAGTAGCTCAATAAGTTTTTTTATTTCTTTTTTGTTTTGAGGTGTATAAATAGCACTGATTATGCCCACCTTTTCGCGTGTGGTTAGTCGCCAGCTTAGTGATGCACGCGAATTGTTCTGCCGGATGCTATCCATTTTTTGTAACATCTCCACGTAACTTTCTGCTTGGTATTGGATATCGATGCGATCAATTTTTCCATCAAACCAGGAGGTTGCTTGGCCAATGAGTAAGTCGCTGGTAATATCTTGAAAGTTTTCAAAATTATTATATACTGTGCTTATAGGCTGCGTGAAATCATCGATAATACTTTGCCCGGCACGTGGATTAATAACGCCTAGTTTAGGGGAGTCACGAATAGAAACAAAAATTACTCCCGATGTATTTTCGGCTACCCATTCCCGAAAGGAATACATAAACCGAACAGCATCAGATAATCCAAAATTATCAGATATTCCGGCATCCATAATGTGCAGAACAGGATTAGTAGGTAGCGATGTGTTGGGTGTAATGTAGGGGAAAGTAGCACTCATACGCAAACCAGATAGGAAGCGCAAATTCCTACCGCCATGATATTGAAAGAGCGTTTGGAAATCGACTCCACTAAATTTCGATTGGGTATAATTGGGTAGTCGCGTTACATCAAAATTCATAAACGAAACAGGACGTGAAGCAATGTAAAGTTTGCGACCATCATTAACGATGGTGGGCGATAAGATGACCATCGGTACCTTACCACTTAATTCTACATCACGATAGGCATGCATGGGTTTATCCATGAGGCGTTCCGTAATTTGATTTAGCTGCTCCTCAAATGTGTAACCACGATCACGATAGTAGTAGCTACCTTCGTACTTAAATTTGGAGAAGCCAACAAACAGATCGTTTGCGAGTAAGCTAAAAATAAGTGGGTTTAAATTGTCAGTCGATATTTTGTTGCGATGCACAAAGCCATACGGATTAATAGCTTCACCGAGTTGCTCACGCAATTTTAGTTCACGAAAGTAACTGGCACCAATTAACCCGCCAGAAGCACCAGTAATGAGTATACTATTTTTTGTAAGTTTTCCATTGGCTAAACTATCCGCTGTTTGTAATGCGGTGAGCGTCCACAACGCAGCGCGCTTACCACCACCACTAGCGCACAGAAAAACCATTTTAGGTTTTTGATCTTCCGGAAATTTGCTTCGCCAGTTTTCTAACATGGTCAGCGTAGTTTGTCGGTCGCGTTCAATGTTAGTGCTGTCATTTAGCGTTCGAAGCACCTCAGCCGAATATTCAACAGGAGCACTTTGGTAATCGAGTCCTAAGGCTTCATAGCGTTTAGAAAAGAAATCTTCACCCACCATGTAGTTGATACTTAAAAAGAGGACGATGGCTGCGGTTTGCGACCATCCACCAAACCAATACGAAAACGCACCGGCCAGCATAACGAAAATGGTTAAAAAGATGGTGAAGCTCGCTGCTGCCGGAAGCTGGAAGGTAGGTACGTCTTTAAAAATACCGAGTACTAAAACAAGAATGAAAATGAAAATTTCGATGATAACCAGGTTAAAATGGTTTTGATCGAACACTTGAAGAATAGTGGCTTTATCGTAAAAGGAGTTGTCTTCTACTTTTTTTATACGAAAAGTATAATCCGCATAATAGTCAACCCGAATTTGTTTTTTACGAGCAATATCTAATTTGCGAAGTGCACTGGCACGAGTTAGTTGTACGTTTTGCTTTATCTTCTCATCAATCCGGCATACTACATACTTAAAGATATCCTTATTCGTCATCCAGAAGTAGATGAAAAAAAGAATAGTCATGGCAATATAACCAGATAGTAATCCCAATAAATTAAGCGTTACTCCGCTTGGAGTAGAGTACTCATTATTGATTTGAAATTTTACGATTTGATAAATGTAAACACCTAAAAAGAGTAGAGGCACCAAACTATTGTTAACAGCGAACTTCGTAAATGGGCGCGATAGGGCACCCACAAATGAAAACCGATGGCCATCAGTAATATATCCGGTAATATGAAAGGCTGTAGTAAAGCCAGCCATAACAATACCGATGATAAAGAAGCTGGTGAACGATACTTTGTTTAAGTATTCCGGATCGAGAAACAGGTAGGGTATGCCTAAGTATTTGCCAAAGTTTCCGGTAACCATAGCAAACAGAATTATCCAGCATAACATTAATACGTGGTTCCTCTTCAGATTATTTAATAATAGCTGAACCGGGAATGAGTAGAATACCTTAGGAATAAAAAAATAGAGCCAGCGCAGCATAAAAAAATTAATCTTTCAAGGTAGTTAAATTTTTATTTATCGGTTAGGGTTTCTGCTCAAAGTTCATAAACTTTTGCGGCTTATGGTAGAATACTACTCGTTAATTTTTTAACCTTGAACTTTGGAATGGTGCTTAGATAATTCACTTTTAAATATAGCGTTGCCTTGCAAAAAGTATTTTCCATTTATCGTTCTTCAGCGGGTTCCGGAAAAACCCGCACGTTGGCACGCGAGTACCTAAAACTTGCACTGCGTTATCCGGCATATTTCCGCTACATATTGGCGATGACCTTCACCAACAAAAGTACGCAGGAAATGAAGGATAGGATTATTCAATATCTGCATGATTTTTCAGAAGGTAAGAGTGAAGATTTAGCAACCGAAATCAGGACTTCATTTGAAGCCGATAGTCATCCGTTTACACCCACCTCGTTTAAGCTGCGAAGTCAAGAAGTATTGGCGCTTATTTTACATCAATACGGACAGTTTTCTATCAGCACCATCGATGCATTTTTTCAACGTATCATTCGATCGTTTACACGCGAAACAGGATTACTCGGAAACTTTAGGTTGGAAACAGAGAACACACTGATTTTAGCCGAGGTTGTTGATAAAGTAATGATGAGCCTTTCCGAAAAAAAGGAGTTACGCAATTGGGTTCTCGAATTTTCAATGGATCGACTACTCGATGGAAAGGATTGGGATGTTCGCAAAGAGATGGTAGCATTTGCCAGTCAGATTTTTTCTGAAGAATTTAAACGTATTGAAGAAGAAATATTAACCAAAACGCAGGAGCCAAATTTCTTTTCATCGTTACGAAAAAAATTAGTAGCCGAACTAAAAGAAGTTGAACTAGAAAAAATTGAAAGAGCGACCGCATTACTTACTGAGTTTCATCAGCACGAGTTAACAGAAGATAATTTTAAAGGTAAGTCAAAAGGAAGTGTCTATGCTTATGTAGTTGCTTGGACAAAACCAGATGAGTGGAAGGAGCTTTCACCTAAAGCAAAAAACTATTTGGATGATGCGAGCGAGTGGGGTGGTGGTTCAGCAGCGAGCAAAAAAATGGTGCAACATATGGCCGAGCAGAAATGGCAAGCTCAGTTTGTTGCATTAGTAGATTTACTAGAGCAAAACAGAGAACGCTATTATTCCGCCAAGCAAGTGCTTAATAATTTTTACGCGTTTGGTTTGTTGGCTGATATTTCGCGCACCTTAAAAATACATTTAGCAGAAAACAATTTGATGCTCTTATCGGATGCACCTGTTTTTTTACGTGGTATAATTCGCGATCAGGATGCATCGTTTGTTTATGAAAAAGTAGGATCGTTTTATCGACACTATCTAATTGATGAGTTTCAAGATACTTCCGGATTTCAGTGGCTTAATCTGGCGCCACTTGTTGAGAATGGAATTGCCCAACAATATAAAAGTTTGATCGTTGGGGATATTAAACAATCGATATACCGTTGGCGTGGTGGCGACCTGACTATTTTACAAGAAACCGTAACCTATAATATTCCTAAAGAAGTAGTAGAGACAAACTACCTCGATAAAAATTTTCGTAGTGCGGGTAATATCGTTTCTTTTAACAATGCCATTTTTACAACAGCTTCCGCACTTATTGGGCAGCAGACAGCAAGCGATTTTCCCGTTAAGGCCTATGACGGAACAACGCAGCATCCACAACGCCACTTGAGTAAGGGATACGTTGAGGTGAATTTTTTAGAAGGGAAAACTACTTCTTTTAGTGCTGATGGCGAAGAAGAGAATCTTCAGTTTAAAGAAGCATCATTGAGTCGTCTGCCCATTTTTTTAGAGACACTTCAAGTGAAGGGTGTCGCGTTAAGTGATATTGTTTTTTTAGTTAGAGACAAAGCAGATGGTGAGCGAATAGTAAATTATTTGCTGCTTTATAAAAATTCGGATCAGGCAAAACCAGGGGTGCAGTATGATGTAGTCTCCAATGAGTCGCTACGAATTGATCAGTCAACAGCAATTTCGATAGTGATTAATGCGATGCGCTTTTTAGATGATCCCGACAATCGAATTGCTCGTGCTCATTTGGCATACATATATCAGCAGCTTTGGCCGAGTATGGCTTTTACGAATCATCATCAAACATTTTCCAAGAGTAAAACAAAGGAGTTAGAAAAACTTTTGCCAGAGTCTTTTTTTCGATTTCAACATACACTTAGTGCGTTACCAGTAGTAGAACTTGGTGAGCAGCTCATTTCAATTTTTCGGTTAGCAAACTTTACAAACCAACTTATTTATCTACAGGCTTTTCAGGATGTGTTATTAGATTTTGCGCATCGCGAACGAAACGATCTTACCTCGTTTTTGCAGTGGTGGGATGAGAACAGTCATCGAAAGTTTGTGCAGGTATCAGGTGGTGTAGATGCTGCTCGTATTATTACTATTCATAAATCGAAGGGGTTGGAGTTTAAGTATGTTATTATTCCTTTTTTGGCGTGGGAACTAAATCATAAAAGTTCTAAGCAACCTATTTTATGGTGCAAAGCTGAATCGGGTTCGTTGAGTGAAGCTGGGTACTTGCCAGTAAAGTATTCCAGTGCGCTTGGCAATACTGTATTCAAAAATGATTTTAATGAAGAACGAAAGCGAATTTTTTTAGATAATCTCAATTTACTATACGTTGCTTTTACGCGTGCAGAAATGGGATTGATGGTTAACGCACTGGCATCAACAAAAAAGACAGACAGTCCACTTCAACATGTTGGACAATTGGTTCAACAAGTAATGGAGACCGATACTTCATTGCGCCAGTATTATTCGTTGGAGAACAACCAGTTTAGTATGGGGACAATCGAGAAGTTGGCTGAAGATAAGCGCCAACTGAATATGGATAGCCTGAAGCGCTACCCGATTAATATATGGCGCGATCGGTTACAGGTGCGCACAATCGGAAAGGAGTTTTTTCAGGTAAGTAAGCAACGCGAAAAAATAAATTTTGGTGTTTTCCTGCATGCACTCATGGCACGCATTAGAACGAAAGCAGATGCAGCGAATGTACTTCATGAATCGTTACAAGAAGGTTTAATTCGACAAGATGAACTAGAGCCCGTAACGGAGATGGTGCAATGGATTATAAATCATGAAAAATTACAAGACTCTTTTCAGCACGATGTTTTGGTGAAAATGGAGGCGTCATTATTATTGCCCAAGGGTACTGAAAAACGAATAGATAGGTTATCGGTTCGAAATAATGAAGTTATACTGATTGATTATAAAACGGGAGAGCCAGTGGCAAAGGATCAAGAACAAGTACGCGAATACTTGTCATTACTAAGGTCGATGAATCAATATGAGAAGGTAGTTGGATATTTAGTGTATGTACATACGCAAATGTGTATTGAATTGGTATAACATCGCGATAGCTACGGTTGATACTATGCGATATGTTCAATGAAAATTTAAAGTAGTAAAATTAGCAGCGCTGAATAGCACATATTGTTAACTATAATTTTAATGAAGACATTCCTCCAAGAGGTAGCCGAAAAAGTTGTTCGTGAGTTTAACGATTGGGAAAACCTTACAGTGGTATTTCCGAATCGGAGAGCGGCACTTTATTTCCGTAAGGCATTAGCAGAGCAATTGGAGGCACCCCGCTGGGCGCCTTCTATTTTAAGTGTTGAGGAGTTTATTGGTTCTTTTTCATCCCTTCGCGAAAAGGATAAGCTTTCACTTATTGTGGATTTGTATCATACCTACAAAGAAGTGGTTAACAATGAAGAAACCTTAGATCACTTTTATTTCTGGGGTGAAATGTTGTTGCGCGATTTTGATGAGTTGGATAAGTATCTTGTTCCAGCCGAAGGGTTGTTTAAAGATTTGAGTAACCAAAAAGAGTTAGATCAGTATTTCGATTATTTAACTGATGAGCAGAAAAAATTCCTGATGGACTTTTGGCAATCGTTGGCCATAGCTGATTCCGATAGTAAGCAGAAATTTTTGGTGTTGTGGCGCAGTCTGTTTGGAATCTATACGGCCTACCGTTCGAAGTTATCGAAAACAAATTCAGCGTATGCTGGTATGATTCAGCGCACGGTAGCTGAAGATTTAGATAAACTTGATGTACCTGCAAATGCTACGGTTGTCTTTGCCGGATTTAATGCCCTAACAACAGCCGAGGAAAAAATATTTACGTGGTTTGTTACGCATCGACAAGCTAAAATGTATTGGGATGAAGATACTTTTTACACCAACACACCGCACCGCGAGGCTGGTACTTTTTTTAGGCAGTATCGGCAGCATACTGTTTTAGGAACTACATTTTCTGAGCCTGCATCATTATTGGGTTCAGCAAAAGAAATAACCTTATTGGGGGTACCGCAAAAGGCCGGACAACCAAAGTGGCTTGGTGAGCAATTGGAAGAAGCGAT